>RXJZ01000053.1 GCA_003963025.1 Flavobacteriaceae bacterium | reverse complement strand
TTTGCACTTGTAATTAACTCATAAGGTTAAACTTAACTATGAAAAAAATAACTATACAACTCGTTTTGATTTTGTGCGTGATAATTGAATCTGTACTTATTTATAAAATGATAGCAACACCTAACATTATCCACCAAGAACTCTTTGCGGGATTAGCCGTTTTGGTACTGTTAACCATAATTCGTTTAATTAATAATCTAACAAACATTATTTATGGAAACCCTGAAAAAAATTAATCTAATTAACGGTAAGTTTGATTCGATTGAAGCACGCGAAATCTTACTAGATATGTGTAACAAAAATATAAATTTTAATAAAGTGCAAAATTTTAGTTCTCAAATTCGTTTTGGCGAAGATGATGAAAAAGCATTACATCGAATAGAACAATTACGTGAAAGTGTAGGCCATATTTTAGCAATATTGGATGAAGCTAAAGGACGTAATAAAAAACTAAAAATAAAATCGTTCATTGAAATCGAATATGAAGACTAAACCCAATCTTTTTTCTGGCCGTCGATTACTTATTGTAACGAAACATCAGAAAGAAGAAGTTATAGCTCCTTTATTAGAAGCAGCTCTTGGTGTAACTTGTTTTGTAGTAAAAGATTTTGATACCGATAGTTTAGGTACTTTTTCAGGAGAAATTGCTCGAAAAGATAATCCTTTAACAACGTTAAGACAAAAATGTTGGGAAGGTATGCAATCGGAAGGATTTGATTTAGCAGTAGCAACTGAAGGTTCGTTTGGAAATCATCCTACTGTTTTTTTTGCTCCAGCAAACGATGAATTTATCATGTTAATTGATCAAAAAAATAAGTTAGAAATTGTAGAACGAGTTTTGAGTTTGGAGACCAATTTTGATTGTAGTGAAGTTAGTACCAAAGCAGAGTTAAAGGTTTTCTTAGATAAAGTTCAATTCCCTTCACATGGTGTTATTTTAAAAGATGCTAGTGAAAATTGGAGTAAAATATATAAAGGGGTGTCAAATTATGATTTAGCCGAAAAAATATTCGACACGATTATTGCTTCTGGTGGTGGTTGTTATATTGAAACCGATATGCGAGCCATGCAAAACCCCACGCGAATGCAAATTATAAAAGAGGTTTGTTTAAAGTTAATTAACAAATTGCACTCGGTTTGCCCTGAATGTAATTACCCCGGCTTTGGTGTGGTTGGTACCGAAGCCGGTTTGTTATGTAGTAGCTGTTCAATGCCAACACGCTCTACATCGGCTCATATTTACCAATGTCAACATTGTAATTTCGAATCTAAAGTTTTTTATCCGAATGGGAAAAAAACTGAAGATCCAATGTATTGCGATTTTTGTAACCCATAAAAGAAATAATGATAAGCACAGATATTAATTTAGCAGTTAAGCATCTTAATGAAAATGGAATCATAGGTTTTCCAACCGAAACCGTTTACGGATTGGCAGGAAATGCTTTTGAAACCGAAGCCATTCATAAAATATTTGACGTAAAAAAGCGTCCTACTTTTAATCCCTTAATCGTTCATATTAAAGGAATTGAAGATATAGAACAGGTTGCGCAAGAAATTCCACCAATGGCTTATGAATTAGCCAATGCTTTTTGGCCTGGACCATTAACGTTAATCTTAAAAAAGAAACCACATATTCCAGATTTAGTAACAGCGAATCAAGATACAGTGGCAGTGCGAGTTCCTAATCATGCCGTAGCTTTAGAACTTTTGAATTATATAGATTTTCCTTTGGTAGCACCAAGTGCCAATCCTTTTACTAGTATTAGCCCAACAAGCGCTGAGCATGTTGAAAAATACTTTGGAAATCAAATCAATATGGTTTTAGATGGAGGAGAATGTGCTGCAGGTATTGAATCTACAATTGTGGGTTTTGAAGATAATAAAGTTATAGTTTATCGATTAGGAGCTTTAACCCTTGAAGAAATTGAAAAAACTGCAGGAACTGTTTCTTTGGTAAATAAAAAAGAAAAAAAACCTATTGCCCCGGGCATGCTATTAAAACATTATGCTCCTAAAACTGATTTTATATTGACAAGAAATGTGCAACAAGAATTAGAGTGGTACTCCGATAAAAAGGTAGGACTGCTTTTATTTGACTCTTATGTATCGCACTATGATTCTAATTATCAAATTGTTTTATCTGAAGAAAGCGATTTACAAGTAGCGGCTTCCCAATTATATAATGCCATGCATCAGTTAGATAAAATGAATTTAGATGTCATTATAGCAGAACGTTTACCCGAATATAGTTTGGGAGTTTCAATGAATGATCGATTAGAAAGAGCTTCAAAAAAATAACATCACATTAAAAATTAAAAAATGGATTTAAATTTACTATTAGAAAACTTAACTAATCCCGCTTTACTTTATTTTATCTTAGGAATTATAGCGGTTTACTTAAAAAGCGATTTAGAAATCCCAAATAATTCTTCAAAATTTATATCGTTGTATTTGCTTTTTGCCATCGGTTTTAAAGGAGGGCAAGAATTATCGCATGAAACTATTAATAGTGAAGTTATTTGGTCCATGCTGTTTGGAATTTCAATCGCTGTAATAATTCCACTTTATACTTTCTTTATCTTAAAACGTAAATTGAATGTATATGATGCGGGAGCTATTGCTGCTGCTTATGGATCTATTAGTGCGGTTACTTTTGTAACTGCTGTTTCTTATTTAGAATCACATCAATTAGAGCTTCATGGTTATATGGTAGCTATTATGGCACTTATGGAATCTCCAGCTATAATTATAGGATTGGTATTAATTTCGCTATTTAATAAAGAACAAACCCAAAAAATAAATAAATTAGAAATTTTAAGACATTCGTTAACAAATGGTAGTGTGCTATTGATTTTAGGTAGTTTGATAATTGGATTTTTAGCCAATGCCAAACAAGCACAAGGAATTCAACCTTTTACAAATGATTTATTCAAAGGATTTTTAGCAATTTTCTTGTTAGATATGGGAATTACGAGTGGTAGAAAATTAAAATCGTTTTTTGCACATGGCTGGTTTCCCTTTGCTTTTGCTTTAGTAATTCCGTTGGTAAATGGAGTAATTTTTGCTTGCTTGAGTGGTTTTGTCACTGATGATATTTCAAATCGATTTATTTTTGCGATATTGGCGGCGAGTGCTTCTTACATAGCAGTTCCGGCAGCAATGAAAATAACGGTTCCGAAAGCTAATCCCGGGTTGTTTTTACCTATGGCTTTAGCAATTACATTCCCTGTAAACATAACAATTGGGATGCCTATTTACTTTTATATTGTGCAACATTTTTAAATTTTATTAGTTTGAATTTTAAGTGTTTTATTGTTTTTTGATTGATATACTAGATTTAAAATTTTTTTATTTCAATAAAAATAGTACATTCGATAAACTTTAAACTAAATTTTATGAACTCAGAAAACAATGTAGTGGTTTCTTATGCAACTGATGCAGATAGAGCTACCTTTTTTAAAAAGACGTATAGTCATGTTGCGTATGCTATTTTAGCTTTTATGCTAGTAGAATCCATTTTATTACGAATTGTTCCTGTAGATTGGATATTGATGATGATGGGCGGTAAATTCGTTTGGTTGTTTATTTTAGGATTATTTTGGCTAGGTTCAACATTATCAGATAGATTAGTATTTCATCCTGATAGACAAAAACAATATTTAGGCTTAGGCTTGTATGTATTATTAGAAGCAATTATTTTCCTTCCTATGATTGCAATTGCAGTAATTTATTCTGGAAGTGAAATGATAATGCAAGCTGCCATTATAACCTTATTCATGTTTTCTGGATTAACAGCAGTAGTTTTTATGACAAAAACGGATTTCTCATTCTTAAGAACAGCAATCACTATCGGTGGTTTTGTAGCTTTAGGAGTTATCGTTGTAGGAGCTAT
>RXJZ01000276.1:1448-5197 GCA_003963025.1 Flavobacteriaceae bacterium | reverse complement strand
CCAACCTGATGCAGATAGAAAACTAAGAAAACAATAAAGGAAACAAAGATCGGTAAAGCCCAAACGGGATTGAATTCCCAATATTCTCTTCCTCCAAAATCACCTGTAAAATAGCTGTAGAAAATTCCTAACAAAGCAATTAACCAAAGTGAAAAATGCAAGTATTGTAAAAAAGTACCAAAACGTGTGGTTTTCATTTTTGCAATGATCAGTGTTACAAAACCTAATCCAGCAGTTATAATTCCCAAATAAGCGCTACTCACATGAAGTGGACGAAGCGATAAAAACCCCATAACACCCGATTTTGGTTGGGTAATGCGATAACTTTCGGAAGCTAAATGTCCAAAAAACAAGCCTAAAACAAACAATACAAGTGCTATTCTGATGAGCCAAATTCCAAAATTCTTCATTTCTTTTCTAAACTAAAAGTTCCTATTATTTCAGGTTGGTAATCTTGCGGATTTGATGTTCCTGTGGCATCTACATTTTTTAAAAAGTGTAAAAGCGCTTTCATTTCGTCATCCGAAATTTTAAAAGCAGGCATTTGTTTTACTCCCGATTTTATAATGCCTTTGATATACGCTTCATTGTTGGCAGTTCTGGAATACACATTCGTTAAATCCGGACCCAAATAACCACCTAAACCATACAATTGATGGCACGTATGACAGTTGTATTTCTGCCAAACCAATCGACCTTCTGCTACTAAATGAAGTTCTTTTTCAGAATAGGGCGTTGGGCTAAAAAGCGGAATGGCATAAATCCAAATGCTAAACGTTAGAAAACAAACGAAAAGCAACAAAAAAATGCGTTTTGGATGAGCAAATAGATTCAGCATTACGAAATAGTTTTTTCTTTTTTAACCGATTTTACGCGGTATCTTTTGGGTAAACAATCTTTTAAAATGATTTCTGCGGTTTGTATTAAATTATAAGTTTCACATAAAAACGGATGCGAATCATAATTTTTGAACTTCATTTTGAAGCGTTTGCTCATTTCGGTGACCATTTCATATACTTTTTCGGTATTTTTCCCCGAAGTGTACAAAGCATCGTATTTCATGAAATGTTGCAGTTGGTTTTTGAATTGCAAAATTTGGTCGTGATGAATGTTTTTATAACGAATGGGCGTAATTTCAGACTTATTCAATTTAATAGTATCTATTGAAGAAATCAGATGATTCGCTAAATCATGCGCATAAACAATCGCTTCTAATAATGAATTCGAAGCCAATCGATTGGCACCATGAAGTCCAGTGTGCGAACATTCTCCAATGGCAAACAATTGTTTGATAGAAGTTGCTCCCGTTTCATCCACGACAATTCCACCACATTGATAATGCGCTGCTGGAGTTATCGGAATTAAATCTTTGGAAACATCAATGCCATTTTCAAAACAATAGTTGTAAACATTTGGAAATTTTGTTTTAAACGTCTCTATCGGCAAATGTCTTACATCGAGCCAAACGTGTTGCGAATGTTCTTTTTTCATTTGATCTGAAATGGCTTTTGAAACAATATCTCGAGTTGCTAATTCACCATCAGGATGATATTGAAAAACAAAACGTTCCATTTTTTGATTCAAAATATGAGCTCCAAATCCTCGAATCGCTTCGGTAATTAAGAACGCCTGACTTTTATTAGGTTCGTAAAGCGCTGTAGGATGAAATTGAATGTATTTCATTTTTTCCAATTTAGCACCCGCTCGATACGCCATCGCCACACCATCCCCAGTTGAAACAAACGGATTAGAAGTCACGCCAAACACTTGTCCCGAACCACCAGTTGCTAAAACGGTTGCTTTTGCTACGATGGAAGTCACTTCACTTTTTTCATCAAATCCGATGATTCCGATGCATTTTTGATTGTCTAATAATAAATCAGTGGCAAAAAAGGAAGTTTTGATGGTAACATTCGGTAAATTCTGAACTACTTGAATCAACTTGGTTTCAATTTCTAATCCTGTTTTGTCTTTGTGGTGTACAATGCGATTTTGGGAGTGACCACCTTCTAAACCTAAATCCAATTCGCCTGAATTATTCTTGTCTAATTCCACGCCCCATTGAATCAATTCTTGTAATCGGGCAGGAGCTTCTGTAATTACGTGTTCGACTACTTTTTTATCGCAAATGCCTTTTCCAGCAAGTAAAGTGTCTTGAATATGTTGTTGGTAACTATCTTTGATAAAGTCGTGTACAACAGCAATTCCGCCTTGAGCGTAATAGGTATTGCACTCGTCAATAGAGGTTTTGCTAAGTAAGGTAATTTGTAGGTTTGGATTTTGTTCACTGAGATATTTCGCAAGAGATAATCCCGCTAATCCTGTGCCTACTATGAGTATATCGGTTTCTAAATTTTGCATGATGTTTTAGTTTAGCGCTAACATTCTTTGAATTGGAAGTAAAGCTTTTTCGATGATTTGTTTGTCCAAATGCACTTCTGGACTTTCATCTTGTAAACATTGATAGAGTTTTTCTAAGGTGTTGACTTTCATAAACGCACACTCACTACACGCACAAGTATTGTCTTCTTTTGAAGGTGCTGGAATTAATGTCTTGGTTGGATTATCCAATTGCATTTGGTGTAAAATTCCGGCTTCTGTGGCTACGATAAAAGTGTCGTTTGGACTGTTTTTTACATGATTCAACATGCCTGAAGTCGAACCAATGTAATGCGCTACTTTCAAAATATGCGTTTCCGATTCAGGATGCGCAATAATGGTAGCGGTTGGATGTTTTTTATATAAATCGATTAATTTTTCTAAAGAAAATGCTTCGTGAACAATACAAGAACCTTCCCATAAAACCATATCACGACCTGTTTCAGCAATTAAGTATTTTCCTAAATTTTTATCAGGAGCAAACACAATGGGTTGGTCTTCTGGAATGGATGCAATCACTTTTTTAGCATTGGAAGATGTACAAACAATGTCGGTTAAGGTTTTAACTTCAGCTGTGCAATTGATGTAGGTTACAACGGTATGGTTCGGATATTTTTCTAAGAAATTCTTGAATTCATCTGGCGGACAACCATCGGCAAGGGAACATCCTGCTTTTACATCGGGAACGATTACTTTTTTATTTGGATTGACAATTTTAGCCGTTTCTGCCATGAAATAAACGCCAGCAAAAACTATGATATCGGCATCAACTTGCGATGCTTTTCTCGATAACTCTAAACTATCACCCACAAAATCAGCAATTTCTTGAATAGCTTCTTCTTGATAATAATGCGCCAGAATTACCGCATTTTTTCTTTTTTTCAATTCAAGAATTTTCTCTTTTAAATCCGAAGTTGTTTTCATTAGAGGATATTTTTATCTTTTATTTAATTAAATTTTTTAAAGCTTAAGGAAAGTCTCACCAGTATTGAATTCACTAATTAAATCCAAAAGAGAGGTTTCTTTCAGCGTTTTCTTTAAATTTTCACGTAATGGCTTGTACTTATGATGAAAAGGACATGGTTGTTTGTCGGAACAATCATGAAGGCCTAAACTGCATCGGTCAAATAAGTCATTTCCGTCGATAGCTTTTACGAGCTGTTCTAACTTAATGTGTTTCAATTGTACCTTTTCGATTTCAAAACCACCACCATTTCCTTTAATCGATTTTATGATGTCGGCTTTTACCAAACGTTGTAAAATCTTAGCTGTAAAAGGCTCTGGCGATTCAATTTTTCTGGCAATGTCTCGAATACCGCAACGCTTGCCAGCAGACGATTCTGAGGCAATGTAAATGGTAGCTCGTATGG
>RXJZ01000276.1:963-1398 GCA_003963025.1 Flavobacteriaceae bacterium | reverse complement strand
TTCTGATGGATATCCTTTTCCGAAATGGATTGCGAATCGGGTAGTGGTGCAATCGTGTTTTGATAATTTCTGAAATTTTGAATGTAATAGTTTTTATCATAGCCCAATTCCAATAAAGCGTCTTGCATTACAGCAATATCTTCTGGATTCAATAAAGAAGAATGATAAGTGGTTCGGACTTCAAATGGAATGTAACTCGCTTGAAGTACTTCAAAACAACTTAGAAATTGACTATAAAAATCGGACTTCGTTATTGCAAAGAATTTCTCTTTTGTACCTTTAAAATCCAATGCTACATAATCGATGAGATGTTCTTCTATTAGTTTTTCGAGTACTTTGGGCTGACTTCCATTGGTGTCCACTTTGATTAAAAATCCTAGACTTTTTACTAATTTTATGAATGAAATGATGTCTTTATGTATCAAACATTCGCCA
>RXJZ01000276.1:0-913 GCA_003963025.1 Flavobacteriaceae bacterium | reverse complement strand
AGGGTGTAAAACTATGAATGGCTTTTTTGTTTAGAAAATCAAGATTTACATTCTCTAAAGTGGGTTCGTTGTTTGTGTTCACCTTTTTTTCCAATATTAAAACTTTCTACGGGTCTGTGATAGCCCATTACTCGTGTATAAACCAAGCATTTGGTTCTTTTTTCATTGTGTTGAAGCAAAGCTTCAGTGGTTTGTGTTTGCATAGGATGTTGTATTTAAGGTTGCTAATAATTCTTCATCGCATTTTGGACAATACTCGTGCTCGCCATTCAAATAGCCATGTTTTGGGCAAACGCTGAAAACGGGAGTCACCGTGATGTAAGGCAATTTGAAATTCGTAATCACTTTTTTTATGAAATTACGACACGCTTCTACCGAACTTAGTTTTTCATTCATGTACAAGTGTAAAACCGTTCCTCCAGTGTATTGGCATTGTAAATTGTCTTGTAACAACAAAGCTTCAAACGGATCTTCGGTGTAATCTACTGGTAATTGCGAACTGTTCGTGTAGTAAATATTTTCGCCTTCACCTGCTTGAATAATATCGGAATAACGTTTTTTATCTTCTTTAGCAAAACGATACGTCGTGCCTTCTGCAGGAGTGGCTTCTAAGTTGTATAAATTGCCAGTTTCTTCTTGATAAGCTCTCATTTTGGTTCGAATGTGTTCCAAAATTTCGGTAGCGAATGCCATTCCGTAATCCGAAACGATGTCTTCTTTTCCGTCGGTGAAATTTTGAATCATTTCGTTAATTCCGTTCACACCAATTGTAGAAAAGTGATTTCTGAAATGAGGCAAATAACGTTTGGTATAGGGAAACAAACCTCTATCGTACATTTCCTGAATGAAAACGCGTTTTTTCTCTAATGTCGCCTTCGAAATTTCTAGCAAACGATCTAAATCGGAATATAAT
>RXJZ01000253.1 GCA_003963025.1 Flavobacteriaceae bacterium | reverse complement strand
ATTCTTCAATTCCGGCAATATTTTTCGAGTTGATAAAATCTTTTACTTTTTCAGCTTCAATTAACATGTCGTTGTAATTTTCACCTGAAATTTCAATATTAACTGGATAACCAGAAGGCGGTCCGTTTTGATCTTTTTCTACAATAATAGAAACACCAGGATAACCTTTAACAGCTGCACGAATTTCATTCATCAAGTCACTACTGTTTACGCCTTTTCTGAACTTGTACTCACGCATTGAAAGTGTGATTTTTCCTCTGTGTGGCATTTCATTTTGTGACGCACCATCGGTTTGAGGATTTCCAGCACCTTCACCCACTTGTGCTACACCTGATTCAACCATAAAGTTGAAGTTTTCTTCATCGGTATATTTGTTAGCTACAGCATAAACTTTTTTCTCAACTTCTTTTGTAAAAGCATTTGTTTTAGCAATATCGGTTCCTTCAGGGAATTCGATATATGTAATGATTTGGTTAGGTTGATTTTCTGGGAAGAACAATACTTTTGGTTGGGCAATTCCCACTAAAATAAATGAGAAAACTAAAAGTCCAATGGTTCCAAATAAGAAATAATAAGGTTTCTTACCGCTTAAAGCATAGACTAATATTTTTTTATAGAAATTTTCTAATCTAACCAATAAAACTTCCATAAAATATACTTGAGCTCTTGCCAAATAATATTTGTAAACCCAAAGCATAATAGCAAAGAAAACCATTAAGTTTCCAATTCCTTTTAAACCATTTGTATTGGTAGAAAAACCAAGAATTACTAAAATTAACCCTATTCCACCAACAATGCTACTCAAACGAATTAATGTTTTTTTCGACATTTCTTTTTCTTCCAATTGCATGAATTCGGCAGTAATAAGTGCATTAATAACTAATGCTACAAACAATGATGAAAACAATACAACAGAAAGTGTCATTGGGAAATATATCATGAATTTACCCATAGTTCCAGGCCATAATCCTAGTGGGAAAAAAGCAGCTAAAGTGGTGGCTGTTGATGCAATAATTGGCCAAGCAATTTCTCCAACACCTTCAATAGCGGCTTGCTTTCGGCTTAAGCCTTGACTCATTAACGAATGTACGTTTTCTACTACTACAATTCCGTTATCAACTAGCATTCCGAGTCCCATTACTAAGGCAAATAATACCATCGTATTTAAAGTTACTCCAAATGAAGCTAAAATAATGTACGACATAAACATAGAAAGCGGAATGGCAAAACCTACGAAAAGTGCACTTCTAAAACCTAAGAAAAACATTAAAACACCAACAACCAATAATACACCAAAAATGATGTTGTTTACCAAATCATCTACTTGGTTAATGGTTCTTGAAGATTGATCATTTGCCATAGAAATTTTTAAATTCGATGGAAAATAATTGTCTTGCGCTTCTTTTACAATTTGTTTGATGCTTTCTGTAGCTTCAATCATGTTTTTACCGCTACGTTTTTTTACATCTAACATTACTACGGCATTACCATATTCTCTGGCATGTGTTGTAGCTTCTTTAGGTTGAAACTTAATGGTTGCAATATCTTTAAGATACACCACGCCATCTTGTTTTTTAACCACAACGTCTTCCAATTCGGCAGGATTTTCAATTTCTCCTACTACACGAATGTTTTTCTTGATGCCGTTATTTACTACATTTCCACCAGAAATGGTTGTGTTTTCTCTTGAAACAGCTCCAATAATATCATCAAAACTGACTTGAGCTGCCGTCATTTTATAAATATCTACAGCGATTTCCACTTCTTTTTCTTGTGCGCCACGAATAGCTGCTTCTTTAATTTGTGGTAATCTTTCGATTTTATCTTCTAAATATTCGGCATAATCTTTTAATTTATCTAAAGGTAAATCGCCCGATAAATTAATATTTAAGATAGGTTGTTCTTCCGCAATGTTTAAATCGAAAACGTTTGGTTCCACCTTTTCGCCTCCTGGCATTGTTGGCCAATCAGTTTCAGATTTTACTAAATCTACTTTGTCTTTTACTTTTTGTTTGGCTGCATCAACTGTAATGTTTTCATCAAACTCCACTAAAATCATAGAATAATCTTGAAGTGTGTTTGAGGTAATTTTAGTTACACCCGATATGTTATTAAATTCTTCTTCTAAAGGTTTTGTGATTAGTTTTTCAACATCTTCAGCCGCATTTCCTGGATTGATTGAACTAACGTAAATTTTAGTTTCAATAATTTCAGGGAAATCTTCACGTGGCATTGAATAGTAGGAAATTAATCCGCCTATCAAGATAATAGCTGTAATTACATACACGGTCATTTTATTGTTAATGGCCCATGTTGAAATTCCGAAGCTTTTGGTTATTTTATTACTCATACCAATTATTTTTTAGTACTTATTTTTTAATAATTTCAACAACATCACCATTTTGAACACTTCTTGCGCCTTCAATAATGATTTGTTCTCCTTTATTTAATCCAGATTTTACTTCAATATTTGCTCCAGAAGTTAAACCTACTACGATGGTTTTTTTGATTGCTTTTGGTTCTTTTCCAGAGGTATCAACTGTATAAATAATTTTTTCGCCAACTGCATTTTCAGTAACAATACTTTCAGGAACTAAAATCGCATTTGGTTTTTTGTAGTCTTCGATTTTTAAAACAGCTACTTGATTTGGACGCAATAAATTATCTGAGTTTGGAACAGCTACTTCAATACTAAAGTTTCTATTGTTTGGATTGATGTAATTTCCAATTTGTCTCACTTTTCCTTTATATATTTTACCAGTAGATTTTACTTCAACATCTACGATAGCTCCATTTTTAATTTTCCCAATGAAACTTTCAGGAACATTTGCAGAAACGTACATGTCGGATAAATTTACAATACGCATTAATTGTTGACCTGGACCAACAACCTGACCTTTTTCAGTAATTACTTCGTCAATAACACCACTAAATGGTGCTTTCACAATTGTTTTTCCAAGTTGCGCTCTCATTTGGGCAACTGCTTTCATTTGAGCTTCGTAATTTGTTTTTGCTTGTAAAAATTGAATTTCTGAACCAATTTTTTTATCCCAAAGATTTTTTTGTCTTTCAAATGTAGTTTTTGCCAATGTAGCTTGTGTTTCCATTTGTGCCAATTGATTGCTTAAACCACCATCGTCAATTCGGGCTAAAATTTGTCCTTTATTTACTTTTTGACCTGATTTTACATACACTTGAGATAAAACTCCCGAATATTCTGGGTAAATAATAAGGTTTTGTTTGGTATCAACATTTCCTTGAATGTCAATGTAATGCGTAAAAATTGTATCGTTAACAATTGCAGTTGTAACTAAAGCTGATTTTTTTAGTGTGTCTAATTCGGCAATAGCCAAATCAAGTTTTGCTAATTCAGCAGCAATAGCATCATATTGTTTCTGAATTTCTGCTCTTGATGCTTTAATAGTTGCTAAATCTTTTGATTCAATCGCTTTATCAACAGATGCAGTTTTTGAATCACCTCCACAAGAAGTAATTAGTAAACCTAATAAACTGATGTATAGTATTTTTTTCATTGTGCGTTTTTATTTTTTATTGGTTAGTTTGTCTAAAGTTGCTTTTTTGTTCATAACATCAATCATGGCTTGTAAGTAATTTTGTTGTGCTGTGTATAATTGACGTTGTGCTTCAGTAAATTCAAAACTTGTTGAAAGACCTTCTTTAAATTTTATTTGTTGTTTGCCTTCGATTCTTTCTGCTAGTTTTAAATTACTTTTTGATGCTGAATATTGTTCAATACTGTATTCGTAATCGGTTTTAGCTTGTTGAAATTGAAGTTTTAAACGTTGCTCTGTTTCGGTAAGTTGTGTTTTAGCTTGTTCAAAAGCAATTTTAGCTTGTTGCGTTCTGGCTCTATCTCTAAAACTACTAAATATTGG
>RXJZ01000085.1 GCA_003963025.1 Flavobacteriaceae bacterium | reverse complement strand
GATGTATCACCATGACCAGGAAAATGTTTCGCTGTTGCATAAACTCCTTCATCTTGTAAACCTTTCATTAAAGCAATGGCTCTAGCGGTAACATTTTCTTTAGTTTCTCCAAACGAACGATTGCCAATAATTGGGTTTTTAGGATTTGTATTAATATCAACAACTGGAGCAAAATTGAAATGAATTCCCATTCGTTTTGATTGTTTTGCCATTTGATTTCCGGCTTTTTCTATCAATTTCATGTCTTGAACAGCACCTAAAGTCATGTTCCAAGGATAACGATAGGTAGAATCTAATCGCATGCTTAAACCCCATTCGGCATCAATTCCGATGAATAATGGCACTTTTGCTTTTGCTTGATATCTATTGGTTAATTTCGCCTGACGCACTGGTCCACCTTGAAAGAAAATTAAACCTCCAATTTTATATTCTTCTACTAATTTATCGATGGATTTATTGTGTGCTTCATCTTTATTAGAATATGCAGCAACCATAAACAGCTGCCCAACTTTTTCTTCAAACGAAAATTGGTTGTAAATACTGTCGACCCAAACCTGTTGTGAAACTACTTTTTTAGCAGTTAAAACAGGTTTAGTTGTATTTTGGGAAAATGATATATGTATGAAAACTACCGAAAACAGTAGTGTTAGCACTCTTTGCATAAATTATAGTTTGATTTTTTAACTTAGAACTAAATCCATGCCAAAATACTACATCTTTACTTTAAAATAAAGCGTTTTAGGTTTATTTTATGAAGAAAGTTGTTAACTAGGGATTCTATTTTTTTTTTACGAAGATATGAATAGACTAATCCATTAAATCAATATGACGGTCGTGGTAGCCTAACAAATACAAAACACCATCTAAACCAATGCTTGAAATAGAACTTTGTGCGTTGTCTTTTACTTTGGGTTTTGCATGAAAAGCAATTCCTAAACCAGCTAAATTTAGCATGGGTAAATCGTTAGCACCATCACCAACAGCGATTGTTTGATTGATGTGAATTCCTTCTTTTTGTGCGATTTCTTTTAAATATTCTGCTTTTTTATTTCCGTCTACAATTTCACCAATATATCCACCGGTTAGCACTCCATCTTTGATTTCTAATTCATTGGCATAAACGTAATCGATTCCTAATTCTTTTTGTAGATATTTTCCAAAATAGGTAAATCCACCTGATAAAATTGCCGTTTTGAAACCGTATGATTTTAATGTACCAATTAATCTTCTTGTACCTTTTGTGATGGGTAAATTAATAGCAACTTCTTCTAGAACTTCTTCACTTAAACCTTTTAAAAGAAGCATTCTTTGCTTGAAGCTTTCTTGAAAATCAATTTCGCCTTGCATGGCTGAATCCGTAATGGCTTTTACTTGTTCTCCAACACCCGCGAGTTCTGCTAATTCATCAATTACTTCAGTTTGGATTAGAGTGGAATCCATATCAAAGCAAACTAAACGTCTGTTTCTTCTAAAAATATTGTCTTCTTGAAAGGCAATATCTAAATTTAAGTCACTCGAAATTTGCATAAATCGTGACGTGAATTCCGATTTATTATGTATTACACCACGAATTGATAACTGAATACAAGCTCTTGGGTAATCTTCCTCTTTTATTAAAGATGCTCTACCAGTTAGTCTTTTTATAGCATCGATATTCAAATTTTTTTCAGATATTACCTTGGTTACCTCTGAAATGTGCTTAGCAGTTAATTTATCTCCTAAAAGAGTTACAATATAACGATCTTTACCTTGTAAACTTACCCAATTCTCATAATCATCAAGAGTAATTGGTGTAAACTTTGCTTTAATTCCTAATTCGTATGATTTGAACAATAAATCCTTTAATACAGCAGCAGATTTTTTTCCAGATTTGATTTGAAAAAGAATACCTAAGGATAAAGTATTGTGAATGTTAGCTTGACCTATATCCAAAATTTTTGCATCATATTCAGATAAAACAGCAGTTAGTGAAGATGTTAATCCGGGTTTGTCTTGACCTGAAATATTGAGTAAAAAAATCTCGGTATCCATTGCTAAAAAAAACGATTATGCCAACTTTCACTAGCAGGAACTTCCCAAAAATCTTGTAATTCGCCAAGTGTGTTCAATAAATTATTAAATACGATAGTATTTTCTGACACTGCTTTTTCCTTAGCCATCTTTTTAAATTCTATAAGCGGTTTAAATGCTACATGATCGCCAACTTTAAAGGTAACGTTCATTTTGTCTAACAAATCTACATTATATTTTTGTTCTAAATTTTGAATAAATTGTACTGAAGCATCAATTGAACAACCTGTAGCGGTTTGTACTTCTTGGTTAACCGCAATAATAATAAAACGATTGTAGCGAGTTACGAAAGAAGCTTCAAGATGCTGCCCATGTGATGTCCAATTCTCCAAAAAGAATTTTAGTTCTGTTTCAATTTCTTGAATTTCTTCATCAGAGAATTTTCTATTCGATTGATATATCCAAATTTTAGATTCTTCTGGTAAGGTATCAAATGGTACGTACATGATTATTTTTTTATTATATCAGAAATAATTTTAAACGAAATAAACTTTGCTATTTTGGCATCAAAAAGTTCCATTTCATAATAAGTAACATCAACAAGATCTTTAACTTTTAAAACTTTATCTGTTAGTAAGAAAGAATTATCAAAATTACCTAATAAAATAAATTGATTGATTTTTCCTGAGTCTTCTTTTACTTTTAAGGATAGAAATTGATCTGATTTTATTTCAACAACACTACCTGATATTGTTAATTCATTAAAATCTGCATCAGTGTTATTTTCTACATCGTCTAACATAAATTTGAATACGGTAGGACATTTTAAACCCATTTTTTTTCCAATATCATATCCTAATTCTTCCATTTTTTTATCGTCTGAAACAATATCTTTGCCATAGTGTTTTTCTACATCTTTCTCAAAAATATTAATTCCTTCCAGTAAACATATTCCAAGAGTTAACTCGAAATTATCTTTTGTAATTTCTTGTTTATTTGTGCATTCGCAAGCATTATCAGATAGTTTATCGATAAGTTCTTCTTTCGTAAGATTTTGAGAATATGAAAAACTTACAAATAGTAAAACAATGATGCATATTTTTTTTTTCATTTTATTAACCTTGAGCGTTAGCAATTATTTCAGCAATATCTAACACTTTAACATCATTTTCTTTGTGTGCAAATTTTACACCATCAGTCATCATTGTGTTACAATACGGACAACCCGTAGCTATAATATTTGGAGTAGTTTCAAGAGCATCTTGTGTTCTTAAAACATTAATTTCCATATTTCCTTTTTCAGGTTCTTTAAACATTTGGGCACCACCAGCTCCACAACACAAAGCATTATTTTTACTTCGTTTCATCTCAACAATTTGAGCATTGGTTTGTGACAATATCTCTCTAGGAGCTTGATATTCATTATTAGCTCTGCCTAAATAACAGGGGTCATGAAACGTAATACGACTTCCTTTATATGTGTCTTTATTGAAGCTTATACGACCTTCTTTTAAAAGTTGCTGAATAAACTGAGTATGGTGAACAACTTCATAATTTCCACCCAAACTTGGATATTCATTTTTTAAACAATTAAATGAATGCGGATCGCAGGTTACGATTTTTTTAACTTCATATGCATTAAGCAATTCAATATTCATTAAAGCTTGCATTTGAAATAAAAACTCATTTCCAGCTCTTTTTGCGACATCACCTGTACAACTTTCTTCAGTTCCTAAAACAGCAAAGTTAACATTTGCTTTATTTAATATTTTAACGAAAGCTCTAGATATTTTTTTTGCTCTGTCATCGAAACTACCAGCAGAACCTACCCAAAATAAAATTTCAGGTTGTTTTCCTTCGGCCATCATTTGGGCCATTGTTGGTACAATTAAATTT
>RXJZ01000138.1 GCA_003963025.1 Flavobacteriaceae bacterium | reverse complement strand
TAATAACTCATTTCTACAATAGCTCTTACTTTTTCCAAAGTAATATTCTGTTTTTCACCCATGGCTTTCCAACCTCTTTCTTCGAAACGATTTACGATAAAATCAGCTGTTTTTTCGATGTTTTCTGCGTTTTCCGAAATTTTGGTCTTCATGCCCATTTTGTGGAAGAACTCAACCGTTTTTTCAATTGCTTTTTCTGCAATTTCTTCAGTTGAATTGCCTTGGATGTTCCAAACGCGTTGTCCGTATTGCGCTAATTTGTCTTTTTTCGTGTCGAACATTACGCGGTATAAATTTGGACCAATAATTGCCAATGTTCTTGCATGATCAATTTCGTATAAAGCAGTTAATTCATGACCAATCATGTGCGTTGCCCAATCAGAAGGAACACCTTTTTGAATTAAGCCATTCAACGCCATAGTAGCACTCCAAACAAAGTTGGAAGCCAATTTATAATCAGTTGGATTTTCTACTACATCTGGACCAATTTCGATTAGCGTTTGTAAAATACTTTCTGAAATTCGGTCTTGTAATAAAGCATCGTGTGTATAGGTTAAATATTGCTCCATTACGTGTGTGAATGCATCTACCACACCGTTTTGTAATTGTCTTTTTGGTAACGAAGTAATTACTGTTGGATCTACAATTGAGAATACTGGAAATAATGCGCTTCCGCCTAAAGTTAATTTTTCTTGTGTAGCTTCAATCGTAACCACAGCGCCTGAATTCATTTCCGAACCTGTTGCTGGTAAAGTTAAAACCGTTCCAAAAGGGATTACTTTAGTAACATCTTTGAATAAAATACGTTTTTTCAAAATATCCGCTTCATCGCCTTCAAAATTTACGGCTGCCGAAATAAATTTCACACCATCAATAACACTTCCGCCACCAACAGCTAAGATGAAACCAATTTTTTCAGCACGAATAATTTCAACCGCTTTCATCAAAGTTTCAAAACGAGGATTCGGTTCAATACCACCAAATTCAACAATATCGTGATTGGGTAAAGCCGCTTTTACTTGGTCGTAAACACCATTTTTGAAGATACTTCCGCCTCCATAAGCAAGTAGAATCTTAGTATTTGTTGGAACTAAATCAGTTAGTTTAGCAATTTGTCCTTTTCCAAAGACATAGTTTACCGGATTGTATAATTCAAAGTTTAGCATAACATTTTATTTTTTAAAAACACAAAGTTACGCAATGGGATTGGGAACGAATGGTAAAGGAATGTTAAGAGATGGTTTTATTAGTTTCAAACTTTTCCTTGAAGTAATTCAAATTTTTTAGAATTTCATCTTTATCACTTTGAAAACTAAACAAACTATATACTTTTTTACCTTTTGATTTTGAAAAAATTATCAATTCATAGTATGTAATATATTTATTTGGTTTTACTAACGCACCAAAATCATATATATCATCCCATTCAAATTTGATGTTTTCGATTTCAAAACCTGATAAATTAATTTTTATCAACTTACTTTTTCTGAATTTCAAATAAATAATATTTGCAATCATTCCAATTCCTGAAAAGATTAAAATTGGAATAAAATTATCACTGTCTTTAAATCGAAAACATATAAAAAGAATTGCTAATCCAATTATTATTAATGTTCCATTATTTGATTTTTTAGTATCAAAGATAATTTCTTCTTTTTCAATTGTTGAAACACCAAATTCAGTTGAACGCAAAAAGTAATCTTTATTGAAAAGTTTGTCTTTTAATGAGTTACCTTTTTTGGGTAAATTTTCGATTTGTTTTTCAAAATCAGTATTCATATTCTATTTAAGTTTACTTCTTATAAAACAAATTATGTTCTACGTATTCCCAAACTTTATTCGGTAACATCGGAATAACATTTTTACCATTTTTGATGCTTTCGCGGATGAAAGTTGAGGATAACTCAATAACTGGAGCGCCAACTCGATGAATTTTTGGATGAGTTATAAATTGTTCGTCAATTTCACCGGAATTTAATCGTGGATAAACATAAATATCGTGGTTTTGCAAGATGACTTCGTAGTTTTTCCACTTGTGAAGCGAGTTCAAATTGTCTTCTCCCATAATTAAGGAAAATTCGTTTTTAGGAAATTTTTCTTGTAAATGCGCTAAGGTGTTGACCGTATAATTCGGTTGCGGTAATTTAAATTCAATATCCGAAGGTTGGATTTTTGGGTAATCTTCGGTTGCCAAATGTACCATGTGCAAACGATGATAATCATCTAACAACGAACTTTTCTGCTTGTGTGGATTGTGTGGGGTAACCACCATCCAAATTTGATCCAAATCAGAATGCTCTGCCATGTGATTGGCAATAATTAAATGCCCAATGTGAATGGGATTAAACGTTCCGAAATACAAACCTATTTTCATTTTCAAACCCTAATTTCACAAATTATCACGAATTCAAAATATTTAAATTTCACAAAATTTGTGCTAATTCGTGGAATTCGTGTTGATGAATTTTTTCACTAACTGATACGCTTCTTCTTTTGCTACATCTAAATCATAATTTTTGATGATGGTGTCAAATTGTGGTGCGGTGGCTAATTCTACTGATGCTTTTGCAATACGCATATTGATTTTGTCTTCGCTTTCTGTAGATCGTTGTTTTAGGCGACGTTTTAATTCGTCAACGCTTGGTGGTTTTACGAAAACCGCTAACGTTTCGTTTGGAAATTTGCTTTTAATACGCAATCCACCAGCTACATCAATATCAAAAATTACGTGCTTTCCTAAAGCCCAGATGCGTTCTACTTCGGTTTTTAAAGTACCGTAGAAATTATCGGTGTAGACTTCTTCCCATTCCACGAAATCTTCTGCTTTAATATGCTTTTTGAATTCATCCCAAGAAATGAAATAATAATCTTTTCCATCTACTTCTTCACCGCGAGGCGCACGTGTTGTACACGAAATTGAAAATTCTAAATTCAAATCGGGTTGGGCTAACAAATGTCGTACTATAGTGGTTTTTCCTGAACCTGATGGCGCAGAGAATACTAATAATTTTCCTTTGGTCATTGTGTTGTTATTTTTGCCACGGATTAAAGGATTATTACGATTTTAATCCGTGAAAATTTTTGTAATCTGTGGCTTAAACTATAAAACATTTAAAACTTGTTCCTTAATCTTTTCCAATTCATCTTTCATCATCACTACCAATTTTTGCATTTCGGTATGATTCGATTTTGAACCCATGGTATTGATTTCTCTTCCCATTTCTTGCGTTATGAAACCTAATTTTCTTCCATTAGCTTCTGTTCCGTTTAAGGTTTCTAGAAAATAGTTCAAATGGTTACCCAAACGCACTTTTTCTTCAGTAATATCATATTTTTCTAGATAAAAAATCAATTCTTGCTCGAAACGATTTTCATCAACATTGACTTTTAATTCATCTAAAGCAGTTCTTAAACGTGTTTTTACTGTTTCCACGCGTTCAGCATCGTAAGAAACAGCTTCGTTCATTAAATTATGGATGTTGGCAATTCTTAATTGGAATTCTTTTTCCAAAGAAGCACCTTCATCTTTTCTAAAATTAGCGATGTTTTCCAAGGCTTCATCAATCACGGTTTGGATTTGTTTCCATTCGTTTTCATCGATTTCGTCGCGCTCGGTTTTTAATGCATCGGGCATACGAACTGCCATTTTCATTAATTCCGTTTCGTCAGCATTTGGAATTACGGCTTTCATTTGGTTAATGTACCCTTTTACAATCGGCACATTGATTTTTGAAGTGGTTTCTTCGCCAGTTACTTCTACATATAATGAAAAATCAACCTTTCCGCGCTCTAAACGTTGCGAAATTTGATTGCGTAAACCCAATTCCATTTGACGAAAAACCGATGGCATTCGTGTATTTAAGTCTAAACCTTTACTGTTTAGCGATTTGATTTCTACGGTAATTTTTTTGGTTGGTAATTGCAAAG
>RXJZ01000230.1 GCA_003963025.1 Flavobacteriaceae bacterium | reverse complement strand
TAAAAATCCCAGAAAAAGCTTCTCTTTAATTTTCCTAAGGGCATATCTAAAACAAGATAAGCTCCGGTTAAGAAAAAAGTACGAATGAAAATAAAAGAGGCAATACCGAACCCTTCGTACATAAAAAAATGACCTAGATAAGCTCCAAATTTACCAAGCCAGTTTTCGGCTTTTGCATTTCGATTGCTTAATTCGGATACGATGTTTTGATCATTAAATCCTGTAACGAAATATGAAATGAACGATAGTAATAGTGCTATCGAGAAAAATAGAAGTGCTATTCCAAAAATAAATTTTTGTTGTCTGCTAAGTCCCCAAGAAAATTTTTTCTTGGTTTCTGAACTTACACTATTATCGGAGTCTTTGCTAGTTTTTTTGGTCATGTAAACGCAACAATTTTTACAAAAGTAGCGAAATTAAAACAAATATGGAAAATAAATAATGCAGCCAATAGCGATAGCGGTTAAGGCAGCAAAAAATACAGCACCAGCGGCTATATCTTTAATAAATCCAATTCTTTCATGAAAATCAGGATGGACGAAATCGGCTATTTTTTCAACAGCGGTGTTAAGACCTTCAATTCCTAAGACTAAACCAAATACTAGGATTTGCATCATCCATTCAAAACGGTTAATACCTACATAGAAACCAGCAAATGTCATTAGTACCGCTAATGATGATTGCACCATTACACTGTGTTCTGTAGTAATTAATTTTATTGCACCTTTAACGGCAAATCCAATACTTTTTAATCTTCCTGTGAAAAGGGTTTCGTCTTTTTCGAATTTCATCTTACTTGTTTTCAATTTATTAAAAATAGACCTAAAGAAAATTTACTTCTTTAGGTCTAAATGTAATTTATAATACTGCTAAAGCCGCTTCGTAATTAGGCTCGTCTGCAATTTCTTTAACTTGTTCGGTGTGTAAAATAGTTCCATTTTCATCTAAAACGATTACCACACGAGAATGCAAACCTGCTAAAGGTCCGTCTATAATTTCTAAACCATAGTTTTTACCAAAATTTCCATCTTTAAAATCGGAAAGGTTGATTACGTTTTCTAATCCTTCGGCTCCACAAAAACGTTTTTGAGCAAATGGTAAATCTCTAGAAATACATATCACTTTAGTATTAGCTAAAGCACTTGCTTTTTCATTGAATTTTCTAACTGATGCAGCACAAGTTCCTGTATCTACACTTGGAAAAATGTTTAATACTACTTTAGAACCAGCGAAATCTGCTAAAGATGCTGCGCCTAAATCAGTTTTTACTAAATTAAAATCAGTAGCTTTTGAACCTACTGCTGGCAATTCGCCATTTGTGTGAACTAGATTTCCTCCTAATGTAATTGATGCCATAGCTTTTTATTTTTTTGAATTGCAAAAGTAACGAATAATTGGTTAAAGTTTATCTAACAATTACTTAAGATTTTTTAATAACCAATTCTTAAAATCAAAGAAATTCTGAGGCGCTACACCATGACCCACAGGATATTCCTGATATTGTACTTCTACACCTAAATTTTCTAATGCAGGTTTTGCTTTTCTAGCCCATTCTACTGGGATTACTTGGTCAACCGAACCATGAGATACAAAGAATTTTAAATGTGAAATCGCTTTTTTATCAATAACTTCTGGCATAATTTCTTGATTGAAATAACCACTTAAAGCAACTACTTTAGTTACTTTTTCAGGATAGGTTAGTGCAGTAGCATAACTTAAAATAGCGCCTTGACTGAAACCAATCAAAGTTACATTTTTAGTATCAATAGGATATTGTTTTACGATTTCGTCAATAAAACCTGCAATTAACTCAACCGATTGTTTCGCTTGAACATTATCAGAAAATTTATTTTCGTCTGAATCAAAATGAATGGCATACCAAGCGTGTCCGTAAGATTGTAAATCATAAGGTGCACGAACTGAAATTACGTAATAGTCTTGTGGTAATTCGCTAGCAAAAGAAAATAAATCTTCTTCGTTGCTTCCGTACCCATGTAATAATAGTAGTAGTGGATTTTTATCGTGTTTAACTTTTGGTTCTTGGATTAAATAGTATAAATTCATTTTAATTGAAAAAGGTTAAAAGTTTATGGGTTTAAAAGTTTAAAAGGATTTAAAAACTCTTAAATAATTTTTGGTAAAATTCTCCTAAAAATGGAACTGCTTTTTGTTCGCCATTTAAAGCATTCATGAAACCAAATAACCATAAAATGAAAATAAAAGTCCAAAAAGAAGCGGTTATCATCCAACTATCAAAATACCCTACAGGATATCCTAGTAAGAAGAACGTTAGAAAAATTCCCAAGGCTTGACGAATATGAAAACTAGCAAATGAATTCTTAGTTTCATTATTCATAAAAATAGCGATTACGGTACCAATAATCGTTAAATAGCTTACAATTGCAGTTTGTTTCCCTTGTTCTATTTCGTTCATGATTTTTAAATTATGAGTTTATAATCAATAGTCCGTTGTTGTAAATTCCGATGGCTTTTCCTTTCATTTTTTGTCCTAAGAAAGCCGAATTTTTAGATTTTGATAAGATGTTTTCTTTTCCAAATGTCCAATTTTCTTCTGTAGTGAATAGTGAAATATCAGCTTTATTTTCAATTGTAATTGATGGGTTTTTTACATTGAAAACCAATTTATTAGCATTTAATTTTTCAACTACTACTTCAAGTGGTAAAATCGTAAGTAAAGCACCAAAAGTACTTTCCAAACCGATGGTTCCATCCTTCGCTAAATCAAATTCTAATTTCTTATGTTCGATATCTAACGGATTGTGGTCGGAAGTAATGCAATCGATAGTGCCATCTAAAACCGCTTCTACCAAAGCTTTTCTCGTAGTTTCTTCTCGTAATGGAGGTAATACTTTATATCTTGTGTCAAATCCCATTAATACTTCGTCGTTTAAGACTAAATTGTGAACGGCAACGCTACAAGTTACTTTCAATCCTTTTGCTTTTGCTTCTTTGATTAATTTGATGCTTCCTTGAGTTGAAATCGTTGGAATATGTAATTTTCCGCCCGTATATTCTAATAAAAACAAGTTACGTGCGACTTGTAATTCTTCGGCCAAAGCGGGAATTCCTTTCATACCAAGTTTTGTACTTACTACACCTTCATTAGCAATTCCAACCCCTTTTAAAGTGCTGTCTTGACAAAAAGCAATCAACATGCCGTCGAAATCTTGTACGTATTGCAAAGCAATTTTTTGAAGGTTGGCATTTTGTAACGCTTTTTTATAATCACCAAAAGCAATGGCTCCAGCGTTTTTCATGTCGAATAATTCCGCTAAATCGGTGCCTTCGCTTCCTTTGGTTAAGGCTCCGATGGGATATAAAGTTGTCGCTTGATTTTTAGCTCTGTCCAACACAAATCGCACTTGTGCTTGATTGTCAATGGTTGGGTTTGAATTCGGTTGTAAAGCTACCGCAGTAAATCCGCTTTTAGCTGCGACTTTTAGTCCGTTTTCTATGGTTTCGCGGTCTTCGTAGCCTGGTTCTCCAAAAGAAACCGAGCTGTCCATCCAACCTTTAGAAACGTGTAAATTAGGAATATTTACCACTTCAAAATCGGAAGTAGTTGCGATTTCTTTTTCTATTTGAGTTATCGTGCCGTTTTCAATTTTAATGTCCATCAGTTGGTTGTGAAACGGACTTGAAGCGTCGATAATTTTGGCTTGTTTTAGAATAACTTGCGTCATTTTACAAATTTTTGGATTAGTAGTTCTGTTATTAAAAATAGTAGTGTTGCGATGATAAACCATTTCCAAATTTCGTTGCTCGTGCGATCGGAAGCAATGTCGTTTAAAACGGTGGATATGTTGTTTACTTTGGTGAAATTTTCAAAATTGGCAGTTGAAACTTGCGTTAAATCGCTTTCGGTTCTTGGATAGTTGAAGCTGATTTTCTTTAGCGAATTATTAGATTTGATGACATCAAAATTTCCTGCTTCTTCTGGATAATCGCCAAATGATAATTTACATTTCGTATTTAAAATTTGTTGCATTGGAATGAAACTATAGCCTTCTTTTTGTACCGAAACGACTTCGTCTTTGGCTAAAATAGTTTCTAAAATCAGGTTTTCGTTTTCACCAATGGTATAAGCGTTAATTCCCGTTTTGCCTTGATTTTGTCCCATGTTGTAAAAGGTAGGAACAATCAATGGTGCATTTTGAAAATTACTATTTTGTTTGTTTATTGGTGCAGAAAAAGCGTAAAAAGTTCCTAATCGATTCGTAGTTGAACCCACGAAAACCGAATTGTCTTCGTATTGTAAAATATTTGTTATTCCTGATAAAGTGAAACTTTCTTTTATATTTGGATATTGGAAATTACTCACTTTTTTCTCAAAAACCGTTTGATATAACGGATGATTAAAGTTGATTTTCGTGATTTGTTTTCCAGAAGTGGAAAGTTGGGAATAACTCAATCCACCGAAATTTTTTGCGAAAGCATTTAATAGACTTGTCGTATTTTTTGCATTCGGAATTAAAACAATATTACCTCCTTTTTCGTAAAACGATTTCACTGTCGTTCCTAAAGCAACTGGCAAATCTTCCAATTCATTCAATACAATCGCATCTTGATTTTCGATTTGATTGTAATCTAAAGTAGCTAATTCCGTGCTTTGGAAATTGAATTCATCAGCAGTGAAAATACGACTTAAGAAATTGTTTTTATCTGAATTTCCGATAGCGATTACATTTGCTTTTTCTGGTTTTGAAATGCTCAAATAGTAATCGTTGTCGTAGCTTAAGCTATTATCTTCGATACTGATGTTTCCGTGGAAATCGTTTTTTGGAATGGTGATTGCAATTTCTGTCTTTTGCGTTTCAAATTTTGCAATGGTTTTGGCAATCGCTTTGTTGTTACTGAAAACAGAAAGTGGCACTTCATTTTCAGTTTCTCCAAAAGCTTGAAGTGTAATTTTCAATTCGTAAAACTGATCCAAAACTTGTGAAATCGCCACCTTATCAATGCTGATGTTGGTTTTGTTTTGCGCTTCAGGTTGAATAAAATACACGACATTATTTTCTGCTAAATCCAATGCTTTTTTACTTTCGGATTGAATCGCATCGGTAATGATAACGTAATCTTTTTTGGTATTTTTCTTTTTGGTTTCCACTTGATTAATCAAATAATCCAACTGAAACGGCATTGCCGAATATTTTAAATTCTGTAATTCTTTTTGAATGGATTTGATATCGGTGTCCCAAAAAACTTCGGAATTGTTAAGTAATGAGAATTGTTGGTTTTCGGGTAATTCTTCTAATAAATCTTGAATGCTTCGTTTGAGTAATTCGCCTTTTGCACCTTTGGCTTGCATCGAAAACGAGTTGTCTAATAAAATGATGAGTTCGTTTCCTTTGTTTGTGGTGTCTTTGGCGTCAAAAAAGGGTTGGGCAAACGCTAAAATTAAACAAGTTAACAACAATAAACGTGTCGCTAACAACAACCATTTCTTGATTTTAGAACTTTTTCGGGTTTGAATTTGAAGTTCTTTAAGGAGTTTTACGTTTGTAAAATATTCTTTTTTAAAACGACGTAATTGAAATAAATGCACCAAAATTGGTATAACCAACAGAAAAAGGAAGTAGAGAATTTCTGGATGTTTGAACTGCATTTATTATTAGAATTTGTCAAAAATACGAAATTCCATTTAGAATTTAGAAATTAGATTTCAGAAAATGTTGTATGGTATTTTTTGGAACTCAGATGACACGGATTTGAGAAATTTACACGGATTTTTTTCTGCCAACTCAAAACTGAACACTGATCACTAAAATATTATCTCTTCTTTTTCTTCTCCGCACGTTTTCTTTCAACTGCTCGGTTTCTTGATTCTGTTTTTCTTGGAGTACGTTTTCCTGGACCGCCTAGGTTGACTTTT
Organism: Flavobacteriaceae bacterium; assembly: GCA_003963025.1. Lineage (GTDB taxonomy): Bacteria > Bacteroidota > Bacteroidia > Flavobacteriales > Flavobacteriaceae > Flavobacterium. Next base: position 3,803 of record RXJZ01000230.1, on the reverse strand, counting down.
TTGTTTTTGTCTTTCTTTTCATGGAATGCTTGGCCGCCTTCTTTTTTAGGCGTTTTAAGTAAGAACTTCATTTTTTTCTTTTCCTTTTCGAAGTCTAAATAGCGTTCTTCTATTTTTAAATCTTCTGGGATTGGAAGTTCTTTAATTTCGGTATTCATTAATAATTCTACCTCAATTTTTGGTTCCACTTCACTTGGTGAAATTAAACTTATGGCAACCCCTGTTTTATCAGCACGACCGGTTCTACCAATACGGTGCATGTATTTTTCTGGTTCTTCGGTAAATTGTAAGTTGATAACGTGCGTAATATCAGAAATATCCAAACCACGCGCCATAATATCTGTAGTAACCAAACCTCTTAATTCGCCCGCTTGAAAAGCTGCCATCGTATTTAAACGATAATTTTGTGATTTGTTGGAGTGAATGACTCCAAATTGCTCTGGAAATTCGCTTTCTAAGGTTTCGGAAACTAATTCAACTATACGTTTGTTGTTTACGAAAATCAATACACGATCCATTCCTTCTGTTTCACGAACCAAATGTTTCAATAGGTTCAATTTGGTCAAGAAATTCGGAACTTGATATACAATTTGTTCGATTTGCTCTAATGGAGTTCCGCTTGGCGCCAAGGAAACTTCTTCTGGAAATTCGAAATATTCGTCTAACATTTCATCCACTTCTTCGGTCATGGTTGCCGAGAATAAGATGTTTTGTTTTTTGCCACGCATCATGGTTAAAATGGAAGTCAATTGCGCACGGAAACCTAAGTTTAAGATTTCGTCAAATTCGTCAATGACTAACTTTTGTAAAGCATCAAAGCGTAAAACGCCATCAAGCGCTAAATCCATAACACGTCCTGGTGTTCCAACTAAAATATCGACTCCTTCAGCTAATGCTTTTCTTTGTGTATTGATGTTAACACCTCCATAAATACCAAGCGTTCGTACACTCATGTATTTGGTTAGTTTTTCCACTTCTTCTGCAACTTGCACTACTAATTCACGTGTAGGAACTAAAATAACTACTCTTGGTGATTCGTTATTTTGGAATTTCCATTGCTTTAAAATAGGTAATAAGTAGGCGAATGTTTTACCGGTTCCGGTTTGTGCAATTCCCATTACGTCTCTTCCTGAAAGAATTACAGCGTGCGATTTTTCTTGAATAGGAGTGGCATGCACAAAACCTAATTCGTCTAATGCTTTTTGTAATGATTTTGGTAAATCGAATTCTTGGAACGTTTTCATAAAGGGTATTAAATTTGTGCAAAGGTACATAAACTTTTTGGAATGGTATTTGTGCCTTAGAAGAGGAGTAAAGAAGTTGTATTTCCTTAATTTTATTACTACTTTCGATTTTTAAACAATAATTTCGTCGAAGTTTAGTTTTTACTCCAGCTATGAAATTGAAACTTATTCTTTTTTTATGTATTTGTATGATTTCCTTGAAAGGAAACGCGCAAACTATTGAAAAAAAAAGTGATAGTGTTTCTGTCTATCAGAATATTAATGATTTATCTAAAAAAAGTAAATTTTCGAGATTTGTTTACAAGTTGATTTTTAAAGAATCTGCTTTAAAAGCGGAGAATTTGGTTCCTTTTAAGCCTAAAAAAGAGGTTAAAGTGGTCAAAAAACATCAAGAAGGAAAGGTTATTCGCAATATTACAATTGAAACGTTAGATCCATTTGGATATTCGGTTACAAACGAAAAGAAAGTTCCAAAACACAAATTAGAGCATTTTGGTAATACCGTTCATATTATGACAAAAGAAGTCACCATACGAAATAGTATTCTTTTTAAAAAGTATGACAAATTAGATTCTAAGTTATTGTTAGAATCAGAACGTTTGATAAGAAGCCAGCGTTATATTCGCGAAGTTACGATAGTTCCCGTTGATATTCCTAAAAATAAAGACTCCATTGATATTAAAATTAGGGTTTTGGATTCGTGGACTTTGATTCCTACAGGAAGTTTATCTTCAACAGAAAGTAGTGCTAAGTTAACTGAGCGTAATATTTTAGGATTTGGGCATTTGATAAGTGGTAATGTAAAAAATCGTTTTGATACCAAAGAGCGCGCCACTTATGCGCAGTATTCTATTAATAATATTAAAAATACATTTGTTAGGTTTGACTTTAACTATGGGAATGATTTTGATAATGATAGCAGACGGAGTATTAATATCAACAGACCATTTTATTCTGTGATTGCAAAAAATGCTGGTGGTATTTATTATGAAAATCAATTGATGACAGAGCTTTTCCCACAAGGAAATGAGATATCACCCAAGCAAGTTTCCTATGATTTTCAGGAATATTGGTATGGAAGAGCCTTAAAAGTAAGCCCCAAGTCAAATTCGGAGCGTCATTTTACCAATTTAATTTTAGCATTGACTTACAACGAAAAAAAATTTAATAGAACACCTAGCCTAAGTTTAGATCCAACAAGATATTTTTCAAATGAAAAGAATTGGATTGGAATGATTGGGGTTTCGAGACAAAAATTCTATCAAGATACATTTGTGTTTAATTATAACATTACAGAGGATATTCCATACGGAGAAAATATTGCACTAATCATTGGGCATCAGGAGAAAAATAGTAACTCAAGAATGTACACTGGTTTAAGTGTTTCTTATGGAAAGAAATGTTCTTTTGGCTATGCTAGCGGTTTTGCTGAATGGGGAAGTTTTTATGATGCAGGCTTAACCGAACAAACTACTTTTAGGTCGGGATTAAATTATTTTAGTCCATTAATTAATATAGGAAATTGGCGTTTTCGACAGTTTATAAAACCTACCTATGTTTGGGGAAATAACCGAGATGAATCATTTAAGGATCGATTGACTTTACTTGACGAAGATGGCTTGCCAGGGTTTAATAATCGTTTGAACGGCACACAAAAATGGACTGTTTCTTTTCAAACACAATCGTATATTCCCGGCAGTTGGTATGGTTTCCGATTTAGTCCGTATTTCAACATGACGCTTGGTTCTTTGGCAAACGAAAAAGCTTTGTTTTCGAGTAAAGTATATTCCAAATTTAGTATTGGAGCTTTAATCAATAATGACTTTTTGGTATTTAATAGTTTTCAAATTTCATTTTCGTATTATCCAACTATTCCATTTGAGGGTGATGGTATTAATAAGATTAATTCGTTTGAGAATACGAATTTATCGCTTTATGATTTTCAATTGTCAAAGCCAGCATATATAAAATACGAATGATTTAAGTGAATGTTATAAAAAGATAGAGAGTAGCATTTCATATAATATTCACTTAAATCGTCATAGAAAATAGTTTTGTTTCAGGAGCTTTTCGTATTAAACGTAAATCGAATGCCATACAAATATTACGCACAAAAGGTTTTCCTTTTTCAGTTACCATAATGCTATCATTTTGAATGGTTAAAAGGCCGTCATCTTCCATTTCTTCTAGGCTTGCTAATACAGAAGGTAATTCTGGAAAATCTAACGTTTTGTCTTTCCAAGAAGTGGTAAATTGACACATCAAATTTAAAATATGTCTTCGAATAATTAAATCTTCTGTAGTTAGAACGTGACCTCTAAAAATAGGCAATTGATTGTCTGCTAAATGCGTATAATAATCTTCTATTGTTTTTTCATTTTGAGCAAAACTGTACCAACTATCACTAATAGAAGACACGCCTAAGCCTATCATTAATTGTGTTTTTGAAGCGGTATAGCCCATGAAATTACGATGCAGTTTTCCTTCTTTGAATGAAGTATACATGCTATCGTTTTCTAATGCAAAGTGATCCATTCCAATTTCATGGTAGCCGTTTTG
>RXJZ01000086.1 GCA_003963025.1 Flavobacteriaceae bacterium | reverse complement strand
GCCGAAGCGATAAAATCAAATTTTTCGGAGTATTGCGAAACCATTTATTGCAAAAGTTCAGGAACTTTACCGAATACAGGAACTGATTATTTCTTGTTCGGAAACAAAGCAGAAGCAGTTGCAAAAGAGAACAACATTTTGTTTTCCGTTAATTGGGTTGAAGGACAAAAAACAGGTTTCTTCCTAGACCAACGAGAAAACCGTAAATTATTAGGCGAATTCTCAAAAGGCAAAAAAGTATTAAACACCTTTTGCTACACAGGCGGATTTTCACTTTACGCCATGAGCGCTGGAGCTGAATTGGTAACTTCAGTAGATATTTCTCAAAAAGCGGTGGATTTAGCAGCAAGTAATATGGAATTGAATTTTCCAAACGCCAATCACAAAGCCATTGCAGATGATGTGTTCAATTTCATGAAAGAAAACCATCAAATTTATGATGTGATTGTATTGGATCCACCCGCTTTCGCGAAAAGCATCAAAAGTAAACACACCGCAACACAAGCTTATAAACGTTTAAATATTGCCGGATTAAAAGCCTTAGCACCAAACGGAATTTTATTCACGTTTTCATGTTCTCAAGTCATTGACGATGTGTTGTTTTACAACACCGTTGCCGCAGCTGCCATAGAAACCGGAAGAAATATCCGAGTTTTACACAAATTAGAGCAAGGACCCGATCACCCAACGAATATTTATCACCCAGAAGGCCATTATTTAAAAGGATTGGTGTTGTTTGTGGAGTAGACTTGAAAGTGTTCAGTGTTCAGTTTGAAGTATTCAGTGGTTTGCGGATAGTTTGTCATTCTGAACTTGTTTCAGAATCTCTAAAACTTGAAGCTGAAACGAGTTCAGCTTGACAAAAAACATAATTATTTACCCATTAACAATTTCATCACCGCAATTTGTTCTTTTAACGATTGAATGGTTTCTTCATACTGCTGAATAAGTTTTTCAGGATACATAATATTATTATAACCGTTATTTCCTGTTGAATGGCTAATATTGAAAATTTTTTTATCATCAAACCCTAAAACTTCCATTGGTTGAACTTCTAAGATAGCACTAATTTCATTCAATCGATTAATCGTTAATTGTGTTTCTCCGGTTTCAATTTTACTATACGCACGGGTAGATAAGCCCAGTTGTTGCGCCACATATTCTTGCGTAAAATTCTTCAATTCACGAATTTGTTTGATCTTGATTTCAGGTTGTCGTATCATAATAGCAGGAATTAATAGTTCAAAATTAGAATAAATTAATCAAATTAAGAAATTTTTTTGAAAGTTTTTTTGAGGTTGTGGGGTATTTTTGTTTGAAATGTAAATTTTTATGGAAAAATGTAAAACGCTTGGTGAAGAAACTTATTTTGAATTTTCTTATTTGAATGACGAATTGAAAATAAAATATGGATTTACTGTTGAAAAACAAACAGAAGCCACCATTGATAATTCATTAATAATTGCTGTTATTAATAGAGCTAATTATTTAAAAACTCATAATAAAGTTAATTTAAGAGCAGTTGGTTATTATTCATTAACACACTGGGAAGAATGCCCTCAAACACAACATTGCCCATATGTTGCTAAACTTGTTCTAGATGTTTTTCCAAATGACACACTTGATAAAATAATTTCTAAAAATAATAATCAAAATAAAAATTAAATCATGAAAAAAAGGCAAATTTTATTTTTAACAGCTATAATTGTTTTTATTACTAGTTGTACCAAAAAAATAACTGAACCTAATCAAATAGGGGAACAGGCGTTTGAAATTCTTAAAAAGGATATTACTAAAATGGACAAGGATACCTATTCAAATTATTTACTTTCAATTAATGAAGCAAAAAATTTAGGGAATAGCGAAGAATATTTAAAAGAGATATTAGATAATCAAAATGAAATTATAGTAAAAAATAATGAAGAAAAAATAGAATGGAATAAAATTGAGTATTTAGATTTTAAATATAAAACTAAAAGCAAAGGAGTGGGAGAAACAATCAGAGGTGTTCTTGCATATAAATTTGAAACTAAAGTTTATGAAACTAAAGTTTTTGCAGTATGGATTGATGATGAATATAGAATTGTAAATATAGTAGGAATATATCCAAAGAATAATTAAAAATTATATTATGAAAAAAATTATTTCAGTTCTTGCAAAAGTTGGTTTTGTTTACTCAATTTTAAAATTATTAGGGGTTGATTTTTTGGATGAAATTAGTGATAATAGCACTGAAAATCTAACTAAATCAGAACCCTCAGAATCTATGTGGATTGATACAGATGGAGATGGCATAAATGACACTGAGTTAAGAGATATTAATAATGATGGTATTTATGGAACATTAGAAGAAGAGATTCAAGACAATAATGATAGAATAAATGGATTAAAATAAATAAACATAATGAAAGATAATAATTCATCAATTGGAAGCATTGTGCTTTCGATATTAATAGCAGTTTCTGCCATATACTATTTGTTTAAATATTTAGGCATTTATATTGCTTATGGATTAATATTGATTGGCATTGGATATTTCATATATAACCTCTACATTAAAAACTTTTCAAAAAAAACTATATACTATTTATTATTTTTTTTATTGTTAGCTTTTGGTTCATTTGGTTTGAGCATTTTATTTGATGGTTCTGGACATGAAAAAGAAATAAAGGCTTGGCAAATACAAAAAGCGGAGAGTATGGGTATGGAGGTTAAAAGCATAAGTGTTGAATATATAGGAGATGATGAATATAGGTGTGAATATGATGTTTACGACCCAGGTTCAATCTATAGTTCGCCTCAGACACTTCGAAAGACTATAATTTATAAATGGGAAAATAATGAATGTAAATTTATTAGAAATGAATAAAATTATATAGTAAATTAACAATAAACACATAGTATGAAAAAGAAATCAATAATTTCAAAAATTATTTTATTCAACTTACTTTTGATAGTTGTAGGTTGTCAAAGTTCAGCAGAAACAAAGCTTGAAGAATGTTTGAAAGTTAGCGGTTTTTTATTTAAAGGCACTCATAGATCTGGATATGCTTACGGAGAAGCATTAATAGAGTTAGAAAAAGATGGAAGTTTTTGTAGAGTAGACTATTCTGCATTAGGATATGATGCTGTTGAAGATGGTAAGCTAACAAATTTTGAATTAAAAGAAAATCATTCAAATAACACTTACGAAATAATAGCTGATTGGGACACTGATGGCTCTTCAAATGCCGCAAAGTTTTCTTTTGAAATAATCGATAATGAGAGACCTAATACAATAAGATGTCAAATTACAGGTGCTGGATTAACAGACGACGGTAGACCTAGTTGGGTTCATTTTTCTAATTTAACTTTGTCTCCTGAAAAATTTCTTAAAATAAAAAAAATTCTTTCTATTGATGATAAAGATTCTGTTGTTTCAACAAAGGATGTGAAATTAAATCCTGATAATAATAAAACAAAAGAAATTATAACTTCCAAAAGCAATGAGAAGAAGTTATTTGCTCAATATAAAAATTATGAATACATCGAAAATGATAGTTATACTTTTACTGATGATAATGGTAAAGAATATTATTTTACGGATATACCTGAAACCTACAACTTAATTGGAGATAATGGACCAAATAAATTATATGTTAACAAAAAATTTAAAATCCATTGGATTACTGTTGAGGGAGAATATGATTATCCGATTAACAAAATAACTAAAATTGAGCTAATAAAATAGGATAAAATCAAATATTAAATAAATTAAAAAACACCTACAAGGTTTTGGAAACCTTGCAGGAGAAAATAAAAACCCTGTTAGAGTTTTAAACTTTATCAGGGTTTATTATATGGAATAAATTCCTAATGACTCAATGCAGAAAAGAAATCATTCCCTTATATTATCAGTAATAAAAGCACGGAATATTTTAAAATTAAAATCTTATAAATGATTTTTTAAATCCATCATTCCGTGTAAAATTCTGATAATCTCAATTTCTTTTTCTGTTATAATTTTGTAAAAAATTAGGTGTTGTCCTACTCGAAATCCTAATATATTTTTTTCAATTATCTCATAGGGTTTTCCTTGATTTGGTGCAGTGGCTAATTCTTGGCAAGAATCAATAAGTAATGAATAATAAATTGCAGCTTGGTTTTCAGACCAAGTTTCAATAGTGTAATTCCAAATTTCTCCTAAATCTTCAACGGCTTTATTTGTTAAGTAAAACTTAGCCATTATTTTTTCTAGATTTAAGTGTTTCTAAGTGTTTTTTGGGATCAAAATCTGTAGCTCTGCCACTTTGAATGCCCTCTTGAATTGCATTACGCAACACTAAAATTCGATTTTCTTCCTCTTCCAAAAGTCTTAGTCCAGCACGAACTACTTCACTTGCATTACTAAAACGCCCTTTAGAAACAGTTGTTTCAATAAAACTTTCAAAATGATTACCTAATGATATCGAAGTGTTTCTTCCCATGGTTTTTTTGGCAAAGTTACCAAATTTTGGTAATTATCCAAACTATTTTCAAAAGCAACAAGATAATTATAAATAAAAAAACCTGCGAGGCTATCAACTCACAGGCTATCTTAATACTTAATTCTTCTATCTTAATACTTTACAGATTCATAAAAAAATCATTCCCTTTGTCATCCGTAATAATAAAAGCAGGGAAATCTTTTACTTCAATTTTTCTTACCGCTTCCATTCCTAATTCTGGGAAATCTACTACTTCAACCGATAAGATATTTTCTTTGGCTAAAATCGCAGCAGGACCACCAATAGAACCTAAATAAAATCCGCCATGTTTTTTACAAGCGTTCATGACGTCTTTGCTTCGGTTTCCTTTGGCTAACATAATCATACTTCCACCAGCGGCTTGGAATTCGTCTACATAAACGTCCATTCTTCCTGCGGTGGTTGGTCCAAAACTTCCTGAAGGCATTCCGTCTGGAGTTTTAGCTGGACCAGCATAGTATACTGGGTGATTTTTGAAATACTCTGGCATTGGTTTACCAGCATTCAATAATTCTTTGATTTTAGCATGTGCAATATCTCGAGCTACAATCAAAGTTCCGTTTAATTTCAAACGTGTTTTGATTGGATATTTTGATAATTCTGCTAGAATTTCAGCCATTGGTTGATTCAAATCAATTTCTACCGCAGGCTCTAAATGAGGTGCTGTTTCAGGCAAAAATTGCGCTGGATTGGTTTCCAATTGTTCTAAGAAAACACCCTCTTTTGTGATTTTCCCTTTGATATTTCTATCTGCCGAACAAGAAACACCCATTCCCACCGGACAAGAAGCTGCGTGACGTGGTAAACGAATCACACGAACATCATGCGTTAAATATTTTCCACCAAATTGCGCTCCAATAGCACTTTCTTGGCAAATTTCTTGAACACGTTTTTCCCATTCTAAATCACGAAATGCTTGACCTGCCATGTTTCCAGAAGTTGGAAGATTGTCATAATAACCTGCTGACGCTTTTTTCACAGCTGCTAAATTAGCTTCCGCAGAAGTTCCACCAATAACGATAGCCAAGTGATACGGAGGACAAGCTGCAGTTCCTAAATCCATAATGCGCTCGCGGATGAATTCATCTAACGATTTTTCATTCAAAAGCGATTTTGTTTTTTGATATAAGAACGTTTTGTTAGCTGAACCACCACCTTTTGCTAAAAATAAGAACTCATACGAACTTCCTTTTTTGGCATAAATATCAATTTGAGCAGGTAAGTTTGAACCTGAGTTTTTTTCTTCAAACATCGAAATCGGAACAATTTGCGAGTAACGAAGATTTTTGTTTTGGTACGTGTTGAAAATCCCTTTTGACAACCATTCGCCATCATCAACACCGGTGTAAACGTTTTCACCTTTTTTTGCCATTACGATAGCGGTTCCGGTATCTTGGCAAGAAGGTAGTTGCCCTTGAACGGCTACAGCAGCGTTTTGCAATAAATTATAAGCCACAAAACGATCATTGTCAGTTGCTTCAGGGTCTTCGATAATCTTTCT
>RXJZ01000130.1 GCA_003963025.1 Flavobacteriaceae bacterium | reverse complement strand
AATTCTAAAATTTTCCCTAAGAAAACGGCAACTGTAGGAAGTACATAATTTAGAGGTAAAATCACAATTCCAGCAATTAAAACCAAACTCGAAAGTGGAATAATAACCAGATTAGCTAATAAAAATAATAAAGGCAATTGATTGAAATAATACAAACTCAAAGGCAAAACGCCAATTTGTGCTGCTAAGGAAACTAAAATCGTATCGGTAAAGTAAACTGCTATTTTATTTTCGGAAAAATAGAATTTCTTATAAAAAGGTTGAAACAAAACGATTGATAAAACGGCTGCATAACTCAATTGAAATCCAATATCAAAAATCGCATTCGGTTTTACCAATAAAATTAAAAAAGCGGAAATAGCTAAAGCATTATAAATTGCTTTCGGCTGATTGAAATAATTTCCGATACTAATAAAACTAAACAAAGTCACCGCTCTTGTTACTGATGCTGGCAAACCCGTAAGTAAAGCAAATAACCATAAAATCGCTAAGACGATTAGTAGTTGGATTTCCGCACCAAAACGAATTCTTTTTAGTGGTTTTAATAAGAACACAATAAAAAAGTAAATAATAGAAATATGCAATCCCGAAATCGCTAAAATGTGAATCACACCGGCATTGGAATAATCGGCAATGGTTTCCTTGTCCAATTCCAATCGTTGTCCTAAAATTAAGGCGTCAATTATGGCTTTGGTTTTGGAATCAAATTGATGAATCTCAAAACTTTTACTGAGATTATTTCTTAAATTTTCAATGTAGTAATCAATGGTTTTATGTCTTTGAACGATTTTGATTTGATTCTCTTGTGTATAAATTTGATGGAAGACATTCTGCTTTTCTAAATATTTCGAATAATCAAATTGGTACGGATTGAAAGCTTTTGGAACAGGATAAATCGTGCTATTCAACCAAATTTCATCCCCAGAATTTAAGATCTCAATGTTGGATTTTGGAACATAAAGCAATAGTTTTCCAGAAGCTATTGAATCATTAAAGTGCGAAAGTGAAATGAAATATTTATGGTATTTCTCATTCGGTTTTAAAGTTGTAGTAACGATGGCTCGAATGGAATTGGAATCTTCAAATGACGTTTTAGTGTAATGATGTTTCGAATTCAAATCGGAATGAATATAAAAACTCATCATTCCTAATATTAAAGCGAGTAGGTAAGTAGTGATTCCAAAAAAAGGATTTTGAAGCAACGCTTTTTTGCTTTTCCAAAACAGAAAACTAAAAATTCCTAAACAGAATAATAATGAAACTATAAGAGTAGAAAAGCTCCACTGCACGTAATATGCAGCAATAATTCCTATTGCAAAACTAATGGTAATGGTGAGTAAAGGAAACTTAAAGACTTTCAATTTTTTCTTGTTTGGAGACTCAAAAGGTAAATTTAAAAAATCGCATTTTATAAAGATGATATTTTTGCAAGTATAATTTTTTTTGTTTTTTTAAGTGATTCAGCTTGTTTTAGCTCTAATCATTTGAATAAAACAAAATAAAATTATCAAAATTCCAGCAAATAATAATATTTTAGTGAATTTCTTATCTTTTAAACCTCCACTTCTACCTTCAAAAAAACTTTTGTGTCTGAACATTGATCCTCTTCCTGTCTGATAAGGAATGAATTCCTTATTATATTTCTTCCAAAAAATAATCCTCATTACATGATATAAAATAAATGTGGATATTGGAATATAACCTAACCAATTATTTTCTATTAAAAATATTGATGAAAAAAATAGCCAAATTAATGAAAAGTAAATATTTCTAAATCTCAGTCCAAAAGGACTTGAAATTGTTTGAAATCCTACAAACCATGAAATGAAGAATGATAAAATGAAATTTTTTTCTGTATTGTATGTTACAGCATAAAGATAATAAGATACAGAGATTGAAAATCCTAGTAAATATAAGTAGTCAGAAATAGTAAATTTTCTGATTTCTAGTTTTCCAATAGTAAATTTTCTGTTTGACTCAATCATAGTATTATTTTCTAAAACTACCCACAATCAACTCAGCTGTTTTTTTACTTGCACCTTCGCCACCTAATTTTTGTTTTAAATCGGTATAATTTTGCAATAAAACGACACGACTTTCTGTATTTAAGATTTTGTTGAGTTCTGCTTTTAAATTCTTGGTGTTTAATTCATCTTGAATCAATTCTTTAACCACTTCTTTGTCCATAATTAAATTCACCAATGAAATGTATTTTAACGTGATAATTCGTTTGGCAATTTGGTACGAAACCCAACTTCCTTTATAACAAACCACTTCAGGAACATTAAAAAGAGCAGTTTCTAAAGTTGCTGTTCCAGAAGTTACCAAAGCAGCGTGCGAATGACTTAATAAATCATAAGTTTTGTTCGAAATAAATTTCACATTTTCATTCGTTAAAAACGTTTTGTAAAACTCATATTCCTGACTTGGAGCGCCAGCAATTACAAACTGATAATCCGGAAAATCTTTTACAACTGAAAGCATAATCGAAAGCATTTTAGCAATTTCTTGTTTGCGACTTCCCGGTAATAATGCGATAATTGGTTTGTCTGATAAATGATTTTCTTTTCTGAAAATTTCATCTGAAACTTCCGTTCTATTTGCAATAGCATCAATTAGCGGATGTCCGACAAAATGAACAGGGAAATTGTGTTTTTTCTCATAAAAATCCTTTTCAAACGGAAGAATTACATACATAAAATCAACATCGCGTTTAATGGCTTTGATGCGATTTTCTTTCCAAGCCCAAATTTGAGGAGAAATATAATAATGCGTTGGAATGTTGCGTTCTTTTGCCCAAGTAGCAATGCGCATATTAAATCCAGGATAGTCAATGAAAATTATGGCATCTGGTTGAAACGCTTCAATGTCTTTTTTGCATATTTTGATGTTGTTCAGAATGGTTTTTAAGTTCATAACGACTTCAATAAATCCCATAAAAGCCAATTCGCGATAGTGTTTTACTAAAGTTCCGCCCACATTTTGCATCAAATCGCCGCCCCAAAAACGAATTTCGGCAATTGGGTCTTTTTCATACAAAGCTTTCATCAAATTTGAACCATGTAAATCGCCCGAAGCTTCTCCTGCTATGATATAATATTTCATTTTTAGTTCTCTAAATTTATAATTCCCAAGAATTCAATTGTTGCATTGCATGATGAGCTGTTAAATCAAATTGCACAGGCACAATCGAAATATAACCATTTTCTAAAGCCCATTCATCGGTATCTGTTCCTTTGTCTAAATTGACAAATTTACCTGTTAACCAATAATATTCTTTTCCTTGTGGATTGGTTCTTTTGTCAAATTCTTCTTGCCACATGGCTTTCGCTTGACGGCAAATTTTTACTCCTTTGATTTCTTCTTTGCTTAATTTTGGAAAATTAACGTTTAAAATGACACCTTCGGGCAAACCGTTTTTCAAAACTTCTGAAGTTATTTGTTTTATATGACTTTTGATGGGTTCAAAATCGGCATCCCAACTGTAATCTAATAATGAAAATCCAATGGCGGGAATTCCTTCGATTCCAGCTTCAACTGCGGCACTCATCGTTCCCGAATATATCACGTTAATAGAAGAATTAGAGCCATGATTAATTCCAGAAACACATAAGTCGGGTTTTCTTTTTAGAATTTCGTTTACGGCAATTTTCACACAATCAACGGGAGTTCCGCTACAACTATATTCTTGTTCAAGGTCTTTGTCTAAATGTACTTTTTCTAATTTTAAAGTGTTGTTTATGGTTATTGCGTGTCCCATTGCGCTTTGTGGACTATCGGGAGCAACAACAACAACTTCTCCCAATTCTTTCATCACTTCTATTAATGCGCGAATTCCAGGAGCAACAATGCTATCGTCATTAGTAACTAGTATCAGAGGTTTTGACATTTTTTGTACATTTTTTGCTAAATTAAATAATTTATGTCGAAACCTTTTTTTTGAATGCTAAATTTTGTGGCTTTAACAAAAAATTATAGTAATTTGCACGCTTGTGGCATGATTTTTTGTGTAATTTAGTTGAAAATTTTTCAATGAAACGAATAGTGGAATTTATGAAAAAAAATTATAAGGTTATATTGTTGGTAACTGCTTTATCAGCAATACTATGGAGTTTTATTCCGACTCAGAAAAAAGAAGATCCAGAAAAAGACAAATTACTCTTGGATTTATTAACGATGGTTTTAGAACGCGGTCATTATAGTCCTGTTGCTATTGATGATGATTTTTCAAAAAAAGTTTATAAAAAATATTTGAATAATATAGATCCTACAAAACGTTTTTTTATTCAAAGTGATATTGAAGAGTTTAGTAAATATGAATCTTCAATAGATGATATGATTTTAAATAAAGATTTAACTTTTTTTAATTTAACAAATGCTCGTTTATTAAAGAGGATGAAAGAATCTAGAGCTATTTATGAGAATATTCTAGAGAATCCTTTTGATTTTACTGTTAAAGAATATATTAATGTTGATTATGATAAACTTCCATTCTGTGAAAGTAAATCAGATCTTGAAGATAGATGGAGAAAACAATTAAAATTATCAGCTTTATCTTCTATTACTGATAAACAAAAACTAGAAGAAGATAAGAAGAAAGATGATTCTAAATATGAATTAAAATCATTTGAAACTTTAGAGAAAGAAGTTCGTGAAAATTCATTAAAATCATTGAATGAGTATTTTGATTTTGTAGAGAAGGAGTTAGATAGAGATGATTGGTTTGCTATTTTTTTAAATTCAATAGTAGAGCGCTTTGACCCTCATACTTTTTATTTTTCTCCAGATGATAAAGAGAAATTTGATGTAAGTATGAGCGGGACTTTTCAAGGAATTGGCGCTCGCTTACAAAAGAAAAATGATGCAGTTGAGGTTTCAGAACTTATATCTGGTGGTCCAGCTTGGAGAGGAAAAGAATTAGAAGCAGGAGATTTAATCTTAAAAGTTGGTCAAGGTAAAGAAGAACCATTGGATATAGCTGGGATGCGTTTAGATGATGTGGTAAAAAAAATCAAAGGTCCAAAAGGAACTGAAGTTCGTTTAACAGTCAAAAAAGTTGATGGTACCATCAAAGTTATTTCAATAATTAGAGATGAAGTTGAAACCGAAGAAACTTTTGCAAAATCTAGTATTGTTGAAAAAGCAGGTAAAAAGTATGGGGTTATTTATTTGCCTAAATTCTATATTAGTTTTGAAAATAAAGAAAATCGTGATGCTTTCAAAGATGTGGCTGCTGAAATTGAAAAATTAAAAGCCCAAAATATAGAGGGACTTATCATGGATTTACGCGATAATGGAGGAGGTTCGTTGGAAACCGTAGTTAAAATGGTTGGCTTATTTATTCCAGAAGGTCCTATTGTTCAAGTAAAAGCCCCTGGAAGAAATCCAGAAGTTTTACCTGACAAAGATTCAAGAGTTCAATATGATGGCCCGTTAGTGGTTATGATTAATAATTTTTCTGCTTCAGCATCTGAAATTTTTGCTGCAGCAATTCAAGATTATAAAAGAGGTATCGTTGTGGGAAGTAAGCATTCTTACGGAAAAGGTACAGTTCAAAATGTAATTGATTTAAATCAGTTTATAAGAGGTAATTCATACGGAGATCTAGGAGCTTTGAAAACAACTATTCAGAAGTTTTACAGAATTAATGGAGGTTCTACACAACGTGAAGGAGTAAAAAGTGATATTGTCTTTCCTGATCGTTTTTCCTACCTAGATATGGGTGAACGTGATGAAGAAAGCGCCTTGCCATGGGATAAAATTGCACCTGCAAAATATCAACCGTTAAGTGTTAGTTATGATAATGTGATTGCAAATAGTAAAAAGAGAATTGCATCTAATCCTACATTTAATTTAATTAATGAGAATGCAAAATGGATTTTTGAACGTAAAGATGAAAATGATTTTAGTTTAAATTTGATTGATTTTAAAAAAGAAATAGATCAAACCGATCTTAAAATTAAAAAATTTAAAGTGATTTCTGAATACAAGAATCAATACGTTTTTCATTCATTGCCAGATGAGATTGCTTTGTTTGAAAAGGATACTCTACTTAAACAAAAAAGAGAACGTTGGCATGAAGAAATGCAAAAAGATATTTATCTCGAAGAAACTTTAAATGTGATTTCTGATATGAAATCTTTAACTAAAGGAAAAGGTTTTTACCAAAAATTAAGTATGAATTAATAAAAGCCCCAATTGGGGCTTTTATTATATTCTTCTGGTATACTCGATTTAATAAAACAAATCAAAGGAGGAGGTGTTTTACCATTCATTTACTTTATTTGCATCTAGCTTAATAAAGATAAATAGTAATATTGTAAACGCCCATAAACTTGAACCTCCATAAGAGAAAAAAGGAAGCGGTACACCAATTGTTGGGAATAACTTTATCAACATGGCAATATTTACAAAAAAATGCGTAAATAAATAAGTTGCAACACAATAACCATAAACCCTGCTAAATTTGGTTTTCTGGTTTTCTGCCAAATAAATTATTCTTAAAAAGAGCGCAACAAATAATAAAATTACGGTTAAACTTCCTAAAAACCCCCATTCTTCACCAACAGTTGTAAAAATATAATCGGTATGTTGTTCGGGTACAAAACCACCTTTAGTTTGTGTTCCTTCTAAATATCCTTTTCCAAGTAAACCTCCAGATCCAATTGCAATCATCGATTGATTTAGGTTGTAACCTTCTTTTTTCATGTCCACATCATCACCAATCAAAACGTTAATTCGGTCTTTTTGATGGGGCTCTAAAACACTATCGTATACATAACTTACAGAGAACGCAAATCCAGCCATTACTAAAAAAAGCAATCCATAAACAATAGGATTTCTAGAAATACTTCTATTAAATATATAATGAATTATCATTATTATAAAAATAATTGCAATTAAGTACACAGGTTGGATTACTAATGCTAAAAAGAATAATGCAATGGCAATAATGCCTGAAAAAAAATACCAACTAGGTAATCCTTCTCTGTTTAAAACAAAAATAAGTGAAATGAAAATCATTGCACTTCCTGCATCGGGTTGCATCAAAATTAATAGTACTGGAAGTCCAATGATTGCTAACCCAACTATTTGATGTTTCGTATATTTTAAGTTAATTTGAGAATAGCTTAAGTATTTTGCAAGTAATAAGGCAGTAGCGGTTTTTACAAATTCAGAAGGCTGAAACCCAAATCCGCCAAATTGATACCAATTGGTTTGTCCTTTTTTGGTTACTCCAAATGCAAATAATCCTAACAAAAGAATTATACCAATTCCATAAAACACAAATGATAGTCGTTCAAAAATTTTGGCATCAGTAAATAGAATTATAAAAATTAAAGGAATGGTAAGTCCAATGAAAAGCATTTGACGTCCATAAATTTGAGTGATATCAAATATTGAAGTTTCCTCTAAAGGCAATGAAGCTGAATAAATAGTCATCCAGCCCATAATTACCAATACTATGTAAAGTAATACAATTATATAGTCTATTCTATTTCCTACACTTTGATTTTTCATTAAGCTTGCTCTTCTTCTTTTTTGGCTTCTCCAATTTCTATATTTGTTTTTTCTATTGAATCTCGAACTTTTGTTGGTTCTGTTCTTCTTTGAAAAATGATATTTTCTATTTTTTGATATTCTGCTTCAAGACTTCCATTTAACATTCTTGTTTCTAAATCTTTTCTTGAAATCGTTCCATTAATGTATTTTTCTAACATTAATGTGGCAATTGGACCAGCCCATGTGGCACCATAACCTGAATTTTCAATAAAGACAGCTAAAGCAATTTTAGGATTATCTCTTGGTGCAAAAGCCACAAAAATGGAGTGGTCTTTTAATTGATAAGTCTTACCAGCAACTCTAATTTTGTTTTCTGCTGTTCCCGTCTTACCACAAATTTTCATTCCCTCTACTCTAAATCCTGCAGCGGTTCCATAATTATATACGTCTTCTAATCCTTGTATTACAGGTTCATAATATTGTTTATCGATAGTGGTATAGTGTTTGGTTACAAACTTTTTGTCGAGTTTTTGGTCTTTGATATTTTTAACAATATGAGGTGTAAAATAATAACCTTTGTTAGCAACTGTAGCCATCATGTTAGCAAGTTGAATTGGAGAGGTTAAAACTTCACCTTGTCCGATTGCATTGGAAATTATATAAGAACTTCTAATTTTTGCGCCGTTATACCATTTTTTGTACATTTTAGAAGAAGGAACTAATCCTTTACTTCCAATTGGCATATCGGTTCCTAAAAATTGACCTAACCCAAAACTTTTCACATGGTTTGCCCAATTGTCTACGCTATAATACGAATCTTTATATTTTTCGATGGTTCTTTTGTATGTGTTTCCAAAATAACTATTACATGATTTGTAAATACCATTATTTAACTGTAAGGCATGTAATCCACAGTGGCAACCCATGAATCTTCCAAAATTAGCTCCATGATTACAATAAAAGGTGCTTTGCTCATCAATAACTTCTTCTTGTAATCCAATTAATCCCGTAATTATTTTAAACGGAGATCCTGGAGGATATGCTGCCTGAAGTCCTCTATCATAAAGAGGTTTTGCAATAGAATCATTATATAAAGCAGTATAATTTTTTGAGCGTTGTCTTCCCACAAGCAAAGCAGGGTCGTAGGTTGGAGCAGAAACTAAAGCTAAAATTTCACCCGTTTTAGGTTCAATAGCAACAATTCCACCTCTTTTATTAACCATTAATTCGGTTCCGTATTTTTGAAGCTCGTAATCAATAGTTAAGGTCAAATCTTTTCCTTGTTGTGCAATGGTATCAAATTGGCCATTTTTATAAGGACCAATAATTTTGTTGTGTTTATCGCGAAGTAAATATTTAACTCCTTTTATGCCTCTTAATGCTTCTTCGTATTGTTGTTCAACCCCTTGTTTTCCTATTAAATCACCACTATTGTAGTATTTGTTTTTTTTAAGAATACCTTCGTTAACTTGAGTTATAAATCCAAAAACATTAGCGCCAAAATTAACTTGATAGTCGCGAAGAGAACGCTTTTGGGTGTAAAATCCTTCAAATTTTCGCTCTTTTTCTTGAAATGCAGCGTATTCTGCTTTGTTCAATTGAGACAAGAAAACCGAAGGTAACATTGGACTATAAACTCTAGCCTTTTCTATTTTTTTTATAAATTCAGCTTTTGTTATATGTAATAGTGAACAAAATTCAGTTGTATCAATATCTTTAATTTCTCTAGGTACCACCATAATATCGTATGATGGCTGATTGGCAACTAATAACTTACCATTTCTATCATAGATATAGCCTCGTTCCGGGAAATCAAATACTTTTTTTATGGCATTGTTTTCGGATTTCAGTTTTAAAGTTTCATCAATTACCTGAAGGTAAAAAATTCGAGCAATCAGAATAATTGATGTAACAATGATTACGGCAGGTAATAATGTTTTTCTCATCGCTTATTTGGCTTAATAATATAAATGATTAGTAAACAAATAGTAAACGTAAATAGTGTACCAAAAAGTGTACGTGTCAAAATAGTGAAAATTAAATCAAATCGAAAATATTCAAAAAAGAATAAAATAAAATGATGAACAAAGATGGCTAATAAAAGTAATGTGATTCGCTCTGGAGAAATTTTATCTGCGATTTTTACAGTCTGATATTCATAACTTAATCCAAAAGCAAATTTGAATAATGATGGTCTAATGTAAGCCAAAATTAACGAAGCCATTGTGTGAATTCCTCCTGAATTGCAAAACATATCCAAAAAAATACCCATAGCAAAACTTGTCAAAAGCAAAATGCTTTTGTTACTATTAACTGGATATAACAAAATAAATAGAACGTAGGGATAAGGATTCAAATACCCTAACAAATTAATATTGTTGAATATTAAAATTTGTAAGAGTAAAAAAACTACAAATCGGATGGTATTTAAAACGCTATTGTTCACTTATTTTTTTGGTGCTGTTGTTATTGTTTCTAGTTGTCTTTTTTCTTTTTTTCTTTTATTTTCAATAACATAAACATAGCCCAAAGCCGTCATGTCATTAAATAATCGAATATTAATCGTATAGTAATTGGTTTTCTTGTCAATAAATATTTTATCAATTTTTCCAATTGGAATATTCTCTGGGAAGATGTCTGAATTTCCTCCTGTTACAATTGAGTCGCCATGTTTTAGAGAGGCTAATCTAGGTACATCTATTAATTGTGCAAAACCAGCATTGGTTCCGTCCCAAATTAAAGACCCAAAATGATTTGAGTTTTTAATCTTAGCATTAATTTTAGACTTTGTGTTCAATACACTTTGAATGGTAGAAAAATTTGCCGAGGTTTTTTCAATAATTCCAATAACACCTCTATCGTTCACAACTCCCATATCTACTTCA
The DNA here is from genome assembly GCA_003963025.1 of Flavobacteriaceae bacterium. Classification (GTDB taxonomy): domain Bacteria; phylum Bacteroidota; class Bacteroidia; order Flavobacteriales; family Flavobacteriaceae; genus Flavobacterium. Next base: position 51,715 of record RXJZ01000130.1, on the reverse strand, counting down.
ATTCCTGAATTTGTTCCCGAATTTATGGTGATGTAATTTTCTCTGGTATTAAAAGAATTTTTTACCACTTTAGAAACTACCACATTGTAATTGTTCAAGTCGTTTCTAAATAGTGTTTTAGAAGTTAAAATCGTATCTTTTTTATTAAAAAGTAATTGTTTTAATAAAGCGTTTTCGGTAGCTAAATCTTTGTTTTTTTGTTTTAAACTAAAGTATTCGTTTACTTCATTTACTTTTTCGTAGTAAGCACCAGTAACCGCATTAGCCGAATTTACATACTCACTGCGGTGATACGAATGCGATTTTATTACCAAAGAAAATGAGATACCCAAAAGCAGCAAAAACAGCAATCGATGGCTGTTTTTTATGATAAAATTAATTATTTGCTGCATGAACTATCTTTTATTTGATCAGAATTCCTTTGTATTTGTTTATGTTTTTAAGCGCCATTCCCGTTCCTCTAACTACGGCTCTTAATGGGTCTTCGGCAATATAAACCGGTAAATCTGTTTTTGATGATATTCGTTTGTCTAATCCTCTTAACATTGAACCTCCACCTGCTAAATAGATACCTGTGTTGTAAATATCTGCAGCTAATTCTGGTGGTGTTTGCGATAATGTTTCCATTACAGCGTCTTCAATACGTTGAATAGATTTATCTAATGCTTTTGCAATTTCACGGTACGATACATCAACTTGTTTAGGTTTTCCCGTTAATAAGTCTCTTCCTTGAACTGACATATCTTCTGGAGCACTATCTAAATCTTCTGTTGCTGCTCCAATTTGAATTTTTACTTTTTCAGCAGTAGTTTCACCAACAAATAAATTGTGTTGCGTTCTCATGTAGTACACAATATCATTCGTAAAAACGTCTCCAGCAATTTTAACCGATTTATCACAAACAATTCCTCCAAGAGCAATGACTGCAATTTCTGTTGTACCACCTCCAATATCTACAATCATATTCCCTTTTGGTTGCATAATATCTAAACCGATACCAATTGCTGCTGCCATAGGTTCATGAATCAAATATACTTCTTTACCATTTACACGCTCAGCAGATTCTTTTACCGCACGCATCTCCACTTCTGTAATTCCAGAGGGGATACAAATTACCATGCGGAGTGCTGGTGTAAATAATTTCTTTTTTAACGCAGGAATACTCTTGATAAATAATTTTATCATTTGTTCTGATGCATCAAAATCAGCAATAACCCCATCTTTCAAAGGACGAATGGTCTTAATGTTCTCATGTGTTTTACCTTGCATCATGTTGGCTTCCTTACCTACAGCAATGATTTTGCCAGTAATTCGGTCTCTAGCAACGATAGACGGACTGTCAATTACAACTTTGTCGTTGTGAATGATTAGAGTATTTGCGGTACCAAGGTCGATTGCGATATCCTCGGTCATGAAATCAAAAAATCCCATAGGTTTGAGAAGGGTTTAGTTTTTTTTGTATAATTGTATTCAACTCGCAAAATTATAAAAATAATCTGGAATAAATGCAAATAAAAAGCGCATTAAAAAAAATATTTTAATGCGCTTGTGAAATATGATTTTTAAGTTAAACTTTAGTGTTTAAAATGACGGATTCCTGTGAAAACCATTGCCATGCTATTATCATTGCAATAATTGATACTTAATTCATCTTTAATCGAACCTCCTGGTTGAATCACTGCTGTAATTCCAGCTTTGTTTGCGATTTCTACACAGTCTGGGAAAGGGAAGAAAGCGTCACTTGCCATAACCGCTCCAGTTAAATCGAATTCAAAGGAAGTTGCTTTTTCAATGGCATGACGTAAAGCATCTACTCTTGAAGTTTGTCCTGTTCCAGAAGCACACAATTGTTTGTTCTTGGCAAATACAATCGTGTTCGATTTGGTGTGTTTACAAATTTTTGAAGCAAATAATAAATCTTCTATTTCTTCTGCTGTTGGAGCAACATTTGTAACCGTTTTTAAATGGTCTTTTGAATCGGTAACGTTGTCTTTATCCTGAACTAAAACACCGTTTAAACAAGTACGAACGGTTGATTGTGGTAATTCCAAATCATTTTGGATTAAGATAATTCTGTTTTTCTTTTCTTCTAAAATATCAATCGCTTCTTGGTCATACGCTGGAGCAATTACTACTTCACAGAACAATTGGTTAATTTCATTCGCCGTAGCCACATCAATTTTTCCATTCGCAATTAACACACCTCCGAAAGCCGAAGTTGGGTCACCTGCTAAAGCATCTAAATATGCTTCTTTCATTGTGTTTCTGGTTGCTAAACCGCAAGCATTATTGTGTTTTAAAATCGCAAAAGTTGGATTGTCGTTTTTGAATTCGTTCATTAAATTCACAGCTGCATCAACGTCTAATAAATTATTGTATGACAATTCTTTTCCGTGAACTTTAGTAAACATTTTATCGAAATCGCCATAGAAAAATCCTTTTTGATGTGGATTTTCACCATAACGTAATACATTTCCGTTTTGTTCGCTGATTTTTAAAACCGGTTCTTCAAAAACTTGATTGAAGTAGTTGAAAATCGCAGAATCATAATGTGAAGAAACATTAAAAGCTCTTGAAGCTAATAATTTTCTGTTTTCTAAAGTGGTAGCGCCATTATTTTCAGTATAGAAATTCAAAAATGGTGCATATTGCTCAACTGAAGGAACAATTACTGTGTCTTTGAAGTTTTTAGCAGCAGCTCTAATTAACGAAATTCCACCGATGTCAATTTTCTCAATAATATCTTGTTCGCTAGCTCCAGAAGCAACGGTTTTTTCAAACGGATACAAATCCACAATTACTAAATCGATTTGCGGAATATTGAATTCTTTCATTTGCTCCACATCACCTGCATGGTCTTGACGGTTTAAAATACCACCGAAGATTTTTGGATGTAAGGTTTTTACTCTTCCGCCTAAAATTTCAGGGAAAGCTGTAATATCTTCTACAGCAACTACTGGAATGCCTAAATCTTTAATAAAAGTTTCGGTTCCGCCGGTAGAATAAATGGTTACATTGTTTTGGTGAAGCGCTTTAACAATAGGTTCTAAACCGTTTTTGTCAAATACAGAAATCAATGCCGAAGCAATTTTTTTTGTTGTGTTCATGGTGTTGTGTTGTTGTATCTGAATCAGTCTCAGATAAGTGTTGTTGTTTTATTCCGCTACGCTCCATACAGTTCGGCTCGCCTCGGGTTCGTGGTGCAAAAGTAGTTATACTTCTTAAAAAAGTCAAACTTTATTGCAAGGGATTTTTTAATGTTTTATATTTAGTAAAAAACCGCCTCAATTTGTATTGAAGCGGTTTGGCATATTAAATCATTATTATTAGAATTAAAAAAATCTTATTTATTCATAATTTTTTTTTAAAAAAATATTAAAAGTTTAGTAAAATTATAAAAATGATTAGTCCATATAATATTATGAGTAAAAATTCTAAACGATATTTATTGATTAATTTCAAACTAGTTTTTTATAATTTTTAAAGTTTTTATTTCTTTTTCTTCACTTATAATTTTCATAAAGTAAATACCTGAGGAATATGAGCTTAAATCAATTTTTGATTCACCTATTAAAGTGTTTTGAGTTAATATCTGCTTTCCAAGTATGTCGTAAATTTCTAAGTTAGCGTTTTTATTAGATTGAATTTTAAAAATTCCATTTGATGGATTTGGAAATACAGAAATTTCTGTTTTTAAATCTAAATTTTGTGATGAAAGAGTTGAAGTTGTTACTATTAATCTGAAATAAGGTCTATAATTCCATGTAGAATCTCCTTGAGGGCTAACGCATGTATGTTCATAATATCCACAAATATAACTGCTATGATTTGTATTAACCAATTGAATAACATCAGAAGTCCACAAAGCGCCACTTGTTCTGCACATTTGTAAAACTAAATTATCTGTCCCATCCCATATAAATGGAGTAGTAAAATTTGCAGTTCGCCAACCTAAATCTTGAGTGTTGTCTGATAGTGTATTACCCACCTGAACGGGTGTGATACTTCCAAAAACCGCCGTTGCGTCTAATTGGTTATTAACAAAATCATCATCTAAGAATAAGTCATAAGTAACATTTGAATTTGTGTTGTCTGTCACAACATACCATTGAATTCCAACTATTTCAGTTCCAACAGTTAAGTTATTATCACTTAATTCAGAGTTTAAAAATAAAAATTGTGTTTTAGCACTTTCAAATGCAGTTGGAATAAATTGGAAGGATTCTGATTCATTATATGAGTATGGATTAGTACCCATTTCTATTAATGAAGTTTGAGCGTTTATCGTGTAACTAGTAAATACTAAAAACAATAAAAATGTAATTTTTTGCATATTTTTTCAAATTTAAATTAATACTCAAAATTAACTTTTGTTTAAGCTTTTTTGGTTTTAATTCTAAATTGATTGTGTTCAAATACGATTTAAGTACAAATTTTATTATTTATACAATGGACTATTTTATTAAGTATTGAAAATCAAAAATTTATGAATTATTGGTTAAATTCACTTGGATTAAGCCCTGTGTATGTTTTAAATGTTTTTGTAAAAGCACTTCTGCTAGAAAAACCACATTTCCATGTAAGCGCTTCGATTGTATTTTGATTTAAATAACCAGAAACGATCAATTTTTTTGCATATTCCATTCTAAGTTGGTTTCTGTAAGTTGCAAAAGACATTTTATAATATTGGTTAAAAAAATATGAAGTATGGTGTACAGGTATCTCTAAAAAAGCAGATAATTGATTTAGATCAAAATTGTTTTGAAGATATATTTCTTCAGCTATTAATGATTCTAATTTTTTTAAAATTTCAGTTTCATCTAATCCATATTTATCCTTAATAATTTCAGTTTTTTCACTAGCTTTTTTTGCATTTCTTGCTGTATATTGTGGAAACCCATAAAGGATAGAAGGAAAATATAAAGGTGCTACACCGATTATTAAAGCAAATAAATAAATGATAAAAATTAAGGTAAAATAAATTTGTTTAGTTTTAAAAATATATCCAAAAATAGAAATATCAAATATGTCTTCAATTCCAAGAATAGACGATAACAACGCTATGGTTATTATTACAACAAAAAACATTAATAACCAGATGTTTAATATCTTTTTAAGCGAATCATTAGTGTTCCAACAAATGAAGCTTTTGATAGGTTTGATTAATAGCACTAGATAAATTAATAAAAAGAAATGTCTTATAGTATAATGATGTAATAACGTAAATAATCCATATCTAGCTTCAAATCTAGCTTTTGGGTTTTGAATAGCATTTTGTATTATTGCATTGTAATCATTGTCAGGTTTTAAGTATAAAAGTATTACATCGATACAACAAAGTAAAAATGGAATAAATATAATTAGGTATTTCCATTTCCAATTAAAACGATCTTTTAAAATGCTTACATAATAAAAATAAACAGATACAGGAGTTAATGCATATAGAGGTAGAGGCCACCCATAAAACCAAGGTATAAATCTAAGTAACCCACTAACAATTATGTATGTTTGAATGCAATAAACAGAAAATATAAAATAAAAAGCAGTTAAAAAAAAAGTAGAGACTTTGTTAGTGTTTTTTTTTGTCAGCAAAATGGTCACAAGTACAATTCCGAAAATTGCTGCAAACAACAAGATAATATCTAAATTCATGAAATAATAAAAATGTATTTGTTGCTAAACATAGCTTTTAAGTTGACAAATATATATTATTATTGTGAAAACCAAAAGTTGATTTTATTTGGACTTTTTAAAATGTTTTTAAATTTGACTTGAAAAGAGAAGTTAATGTTGTAAAATGTTACTTATATATGTAACATATTAGCTAATTAATCTACTTATAGTAATAGCTCAGTATTATGCTTTTATATTTACGATTACTTTCAGAAAGTTTCAGTTTTGCCATCAATGCGTTGCGCAACAATAAATTGCGTACACTTTTGTCGTTGTTAGGCGTTACCATTGGTATTTTTTCCATTATTGCGGTATTGGCTGCGGTAGATTCTATGGATAAAAAAATCAAGGAAGACTTGAGTGATATGGATATGAATACGATTTACTTGATGAATTTCTCTTTTGGTCCGTCTGAAATTCCACGTTGGAAGAGAGATCAATTTCCAAAAGTAACCTACGATGAGTTTGAATTTCTAAAGAAAAGTGTTCCTAGCATTGATAAAATTTCTTTTAATTTCTTCGCTAGAAACGAGAGCGTAAAATACGAATCAAATACCGTGAATTCTATCCGAATGAAACCTTCAACAGAGGAATTTTTCGATATTGAACCTATTAAAATTGAAACTGGGCGTTTGTTTAATGAAGCCGAGTCCAATTCAGGTAGTCCAGTTATTGTGATTGGAAGTGAAGTAGCAAAAGGATTGTTCGAAAATAGAGATCCTATTGGAAAAAAAATTCGTTTGTACGGACAAAAACTAACCGTTATTGGTGTGCTAAAAAAACAAGGTCAAGGCATGTTTGGCGATAGTAATGACGTTGCCGTATTTTTCCCAGTGAATTTTTTAAGAAGAATGTATGGCGATGAAAACGATGCTTTGCGTTCCGCAATTTTAATAAAACCTGAAAAAGGAGTTGATATTGAAGAATTTAAAGCAGAATTAACTCAAAAACTGAGAAATTTTAGAGGGGTAAAAACGGGAGATATTGATAATTTCTTTCTAAATGTATTGTCTGGTTTTACCGATTTTATTGATAATATCGTAGGTCAAATGAATATGATTGGTTGGATTATCAGTGCCTTTTCGCTTTTGGTAGGAGGTTTTGGAATTGCCAACATCATGTTCGTATCGGTAAAAGAACGTACCAACTTAATCGGAATTCAAAAAGCTCTTGGGGCTAAAAATAAATTCATTTTGTTTCAATTCTTGTTTGAAGCGGTAATTCTTTCATTAATTGGCGGAATTGTAGGAATGTTTTTAGTTTGGATTATTGCCATCGGACTTTCAGCAGCTCTTGATTTTGAATTTGTCTTGAGTGCCGCAAATATGTTATTAGGTTCTGGTTTAGCAGCGTTAATCGGATTGATTTCTGGAATTATTCCTGCAATTTCAGCTTCAAAATTAGACCCTGTAGAAGCCATTCGTAGCGGAATGTAATTTTTAGTATATTTGGAGATTAATATCCTAAATTGAAAAAGCAAATCATTAGTATCTTTTTGCTATTTATGTTGATAGCGCCTGCTGTTGTAACTTACACTTGGTTACAGCAAAGAAAGCGTGCTGTTAAAAAAGAGGTAAAATGGAAAATGATTGCTGGCATAGACAAAAGTGAATTGGTCCTTTTAAAATTTTCAAAATCGGAAACGACATCTAAATTGAAATGGAAACATTCGAAAGAGTTTGAATTCAATAATCAAATGTATGATATTGTTGATAAAGTGATTTCGAAAGATTCTGTTCAGTACTGGTGCTGGTGGGATTTCAAAGAAACAAAATTAAACAGACAATTAGATGATCTTTTGGCTGGCGTTTATCAGCACGATTCAAAATCCAAAGAGCAGCACGATTTACTTTATAAATTTTACAAATCGATTTATTTTCAACCTGTTTTTTCATGGTACCCTTTTATAGATAAAAACCGTCCAATCAAAGTTAATTTGTATGCTGGGTTTTATCAATCAAAGTCTTTAATTGTAGATTCTCCACCGCCTAATATTTATTCTTAATTTTTTATTAATAGGGATGCTTTTGAAAAGTAATCCCATATTTACATATTTAAATAAGAATAAATAATCCATAAAAATGAAAAAAAATATTTTTTATGCTGTTCTGTTATTGCCTTTTTTAGGGTTTTCACAAACGGCACAAGATACCACGGCTACTGAATTGAGTGAGGTGGTAATTTCAAATAAAGTTCCTAAAAAATACACACAATTACCCAATCAGGTTGAGGTAATTACAGCCAAGCAATTTGATTTTCAAAACTTTCAAAGTACGGCTGAAATGCTTTCTAATTCTGGTGCATTGTTTGTGCAAAAATCACAACAGGGTGGAGGAAGTCCAGTAATTAGAGGTTTTGAAGCTAGTAGAGTATTGCTTACTGTAGATGGTGTGAGAATGAATAACCTTATTTTTAGAGCAGGGCATCTTCAAAACGTAATTACAGTTGATGAAAATATGTTAGAAAGCGTGGGTGTTTTCTATGGTCCTTCTTCTACTTTATTTGGTAGTGACGCACTTGGTGGTTCAGTTGCAATGACAACTAAGAATGCTAAGTTTTTAGACCAAGCACAAAACAAATTTACGGGGGGTATTAATACCCGATACAGTAGTGTAAATGAAGAAAAATCAGTGGCATTGCACTTAAATTATGCTACATCTAATTTTGCATCGTTAACCTTTTTCTCCTTTAATGATTTTGGTGATTTAAAAATGGGTAAAAAGAAGAATCATAATGGAGATTATTTTGGGGAAAGACCTAATTATGTTTCTACAGTTAATGGTGTAGATCAACTGAACGTTAATAGCGATAAATATACGCAAGTAGGTTCGGCTTATAAGCAGTATAATTTCATGCAGAAATTTGCCTATAAGACAAATTCAGGATATTTACATGGTTTGAATGTGCAGTATTCAACAACATCAGATATCAATCGATATGATAGATTAACAGAAAAAACAGGTTCTGGATTAAAATTTGCTGAATGGTATTACGGCCCTCAAGAAAGATTATTAGCTATTTATTCGTTGCAAAAAGAGAAAGCATTTTTAAATAGCGATTTGAAAATAAATGTTGCTTATCAGAATGTAAAAGAGAGTCGTCATAATAGGAGATTTAATAACTACAACTTACAACACAATGAAGAAAATGTAGATATGTTTTCGGTGTCGTTAGATTTGGATAAGAAATTCACTAAAGGAGAATTGTTTTATGGTTTTGAATCGTATTATGAAACGTTAAAATCAACGGGTTATGCTAATAATATCAATACGGGGGTTGTAACTAACATTAATACACGTTATCCAAATGGAGATAACAATATGATGCGTAACGATTTCTATGTTTCTTATAACGAAAAGATGTCGGAAAAAACATTTTGGAATGTAGGTGCAAGAGCTGGGTATACCTCATTAAAAAGTACAATTGCTGATAATTCAGTTTTTGCATTACCTTTTGATGAAATTTCTCAAGGTAATTTTACGTATAGTGGTACGTTAGGAATTACGCATAATACCTCAAAAAACTTTGCTTTGAAAGCGAATGTAGCAACTGGATTTAGAGCACCAAATATTGATGATTTGGCAAAAGTCTTTGAATCTGTTCCAGGGTCATCGAGTGCTTTAGGTACATTAATTGTTCCTAATGAAGATTTAAAACCTGAAAAAACCATAACAGGTGATTTAGGAATTGTAGTTCAATCGGATTCTAAAAAAATAAAATTAGAAAGTACTTACTTCTACACCCGATTATATGATGCCATTGTAACGGATGATTTTACATATAACGGACAAAGTATTGTAAATTTTAATGGGTATGACGCTCAAGTAAAAGCCAATCAAAACAAAGGGAAGGCTTTTGTGACAGGATTTTCTACAAATGTTAGTGCTTACATTGTAACTGATTTATTGTTTAGTGCTAATTTCAATTACACACTAGGTAGAGTAGTAGAAGAAGGATCTCAAAGACCATTAGATCATATTGCGCCTTATTTTGGAAAAGTTGGATTATCATATACTTACAACAAACTTAATTTAGAAGGTTATGTGTTGTATAATGGCAAAAAAGATATCAGCGATTATTCTACAAGTGGTGAGGATAATGCACAATATGCGCCAGCAAATGGTATGCCTGCTTGGGAAACCTATAATTTTAAAATGGGATATCAAGTAATTAATGGAGGAACTCTTTTTGCAGGTGTTGAAAATATTTTAGATACACAATACAGAGTTTTTGCATCAGGAATTAATGCTCCGGGTAGAAATATTTATGGTGGAATAAAATATACTTTCTAAGAAAAGGAAGTAAAAATAAAATCCCGATAGTTTTGAAAGCTATCGGGATTTTTTGTTTTTATCTTACAGGTTGATTTTGAATCAAATCTAAGTATAAATTAATTTTGTTTTTCAAATCTTTTCTGTGAGCAATGAAATCTAAGAAACCATGCTCTAATAAGAATTCTGATGTTTGAAAACCCTCTGGTAAATCTTTACCTGTAGTATCTTTTACAACACGAGGTCCAGCGAAACCAATTAATGCTCCTGGTTCACCAATATTGATATCTCCAAGCATTGCATAAGAAGCAGTAGTTCCTCCAGTTGTTGGATCTGTACATAACGAAATGTAAGGAATTCTTTCTTCAGCTAATTGGGCTAATTTTGCTGAGGTTTTAGCTAATTGCATCAATGAAAAGGCAGCCTCCATCATACGAGCTCCACCTGATTTAGAAATCAAAACAAATGGAATTTTGTGTTTTATAGAATAATCAATTGCTCTAGCAATTTTTTCACCTACAACTGCTCCCATAGAACCGCCAATGAAAGCAAAGTCCATACAAGAAACTACTAAGTCTTTTCCTTTTGATTTTCCAACACCTGTACGAATAGCGTCTTTAAGTTTGGTTTTATCCATAACATCTTTTAAACGATCGCTGTATTTTTTAGTGTCTTCAAATTTTAATGGGTCTTTTGAAGTTAAATTTGCATCTAGTTCTTTGAACTCATTATTGTCAAATAAAATTTCAAAATATTCTTTACTACCAATTCGTACATGATAATCATCCTCTGGACTCACCCATAAGTTTCTCGCTAATTCGTCTTGATCAACGATTTTTCCTGTAGGCGATTTATACCATAACCCTTTTGGTACGTCTTTTTTAGCTTCTGTAGGAGTTGTAATTCCTTTTTCTTTTCTTTTAAACCAAGCCATAATTAAGTTAGAAGTTAGAAGTTAGAAGTTGGAAGGAAGGCCTTAACTTTATCTAATTTCAATTAATAATAAAATTTTAAACTTCGTACTTTGTACTTTGTACCTTGTACTTATAAAGTGTTCACGTTATTTAAATCGGCAAAAGCTTGTTCTAAACGTTTGTTGAACGTAACTTCTCCTTCACGAACCCATTTTCTTGGGTCGTAATGTTTTTTATTTGGACTATCTGCACCTTCTGGACTTCCGATTTGTGTTCTTAAATAATCAATTTTAGATGTCATGTAATCGCGAATTCCTTCTGTGAAAGCAAATTGTAAATCAGTATCAATATTCATTTTGATTACTCCGTAAGAAATAGCTTCTCTAATTTCCTCTAAAGTAGAACCAGAACCTCCGTGGAAAACAAAATCAACTGGGTTGTTTCCGGTGTTGAATTTATTTTGAACGTATTCTTGTGAATTTTTAAGGATTTTAGGAGTTAATTTTACATTTCCTGGTTTGTAAACGCCATGAACATTTCCAAAAGAAGCAGCAATAGTAAATCTTGGGCTTACTTTCATTAATTCCTCATAAGCATAAGCAACTTCATCAGGTTGTGTGTATAATTTTGAACTATCCACATCTGAATTGTCAACACCATCTTCTTCACCACCAGTAATTCCTAATTCGATTTCTAAAGTCATACCCATTTTACTCATTCTTTCTAAATATTTTTTAGAAATTTCTAAGTTTTCTTCAATAGGTTCTTCTGATAAATCAATCATGTGAGAACTGAATAATGGTTTTCCAGTTTCAGTAAAATGTTTTTCAGATGCATCTAATAAACCATCAATCCACGGTAAAAGATTTTTTGCACAGTGGTCTGTATGTAAAATAACTGTAGCACCATAAGCTTCAGCTAAAGTGTGTATATGTTTTGCACCAGCAACCGCTCCTAAAATAGCCGATTTTTGGTTTTCATTTGATAATCCTTTTCCAGCGTTAAATTGTGCGCCACCATTAGAAAATTGGATGATGACAGGTGCATTTAATTTAGCGGCTGTTTCTAAAACACCATTAATTGTACTAGAACCTACAACATTAACAGCAGGTAATGCAAACCCTTTTTGTTTGGCATAGTTAAAGATTTCTTGAACTTGATCTCCGGTAGCAACACCCGGTTTAATATTGTGACTCATAGTTGATTGTTTTTGTTATAGTTTGCAAAAATAATAATTTAAAAAATTAGAACGGATAATTAATTCCAAAATTTAGCACTGTTTTGCCAAAGTTGATTCCTTTTAACCATCGTTCTCCTAATTCTCTGCCGGGGTCATAAGCTTTGTATCCTAAGTCTAGTCTAAAAACAAAGAAGTCAAAATCATATCTAAAACCTATCCCAGTTCCTACAGCCAAGTCTTCTAATGAATTTAAACCATTAAAGGTGTATTCTTTATTTGTTACATTGTCAAAAATATTCCAGATGTTTCCAATATCTGTAAAAAAAGCACTGTAAAAATTTCCTCCCACTCTAAAACGATATTCTAAACTGTAGGCTAATTTTAGGTTAGCTTCATTGAAGTCATTTATTCCACCACTACGACCTGGGCCTAAACTATAAGCTTGCCAACCTCTATTGTCATTAGATCCACCAGAAAAATAACTTCTGGAAAATGGAATCGATTGCCCGTTTCCATATGGGACTGCTAAGCCAGCAAATGCTCTCATGGCTAGGGTGTTTTTCTTGCCAAAATCCCAATGTTTAATGAAGTCTACTTCACCTTTTATGTATTGTGAATATTCAATTCCAAACATTGTTTTGTTTCCATTAGCACTTAAGGGTTCGTTTTTTGTGTTGGCAAATAATGAAAGCAAATTACCAGCCGATTCTATTTTCGTTCTAATAGAGTAAAAATTATTATCAAGCAAATTGGCTTTAGTGTTTTTGAAAAAAGTTATACTAGAAGAAACAATCAAATTGTTTTCAATTAAACGAAGTCTTCTTTCTCCAATACTTCTTATAATTTTATAGTTGTTATCATCTGAGGGAAATGTTATTACCCCGTTTTCAACATCATTAATAAAATCAACAGCTCCTTGGGTAGTTAGATTATTATTATCATCCAAGTAATCTGGATCTACATTGTAAAGCTGAGCCAAATTATTTAAGGTGTTGTATGATGATGTGTATACATTAAAATAATTTTCAGGATTTAAATTTTTGATGAATTGAATGTTTAATAAATCAAAACGTATTGTATTTCCTTGCTTTGGTGCCCAATTGTAATAAAAAATTCCAGTTAAGTTTTCTTTGTCTAGCCCAATATTTCTTTGACTGGTTAAACCAATCGTTGCAGTAGTAGTGGGAAGCATTTCTTTTTTTATAATCTTACGAGTATTTAATGGAAATACAATTCTGGGGAAACTCAGCTTTCCTTCTAAACCATATTCTGAGATGTTAAAAAACACGTTATTTGGATTAGCCAAATCTCTTGAAGATCCAATGTTTCCTTTAGTAGACAATTCGAAAGTTTCTGCTCTTTTAAAAAGATTTCGCCAAGTGAAAGCCATTCTTCCACTGATTCCAAATTGTTGAATGTCTGAAGTAGTAACATCTATAGAGGGTTGCCAAACATATTTAGGTTTACTCATTAAATAAATGTTTGCTATAAGTGAACTATTTGTGCTATCAGCCGGATCCTCAATGTATTCAATATTGGGATAATTAAATACTTTTAGATTACTTAGTGATTTTGAAGTTAATGTTCGGTCATTATCACTAAATAGTTTTCCTTTTTCAATAAAAATGGCATTTGTTATTGCCTTGGGTTTGTATTTCAATTTACCAGCACTGTAAATATTGAAATTTCTATAGGTTACACTATCATTAAATTGATTTCGTTCTTTTTTTGAAGTATTGTTTGTAAATATATTAACTTGAGTTATTTTGTATACACCAAAAGGTTTTTTAATTAGTGTATCTCCTTTTTTTACTAATCGGTCTTCAATTTTTAAGTTTACTTTTATTTTTTGTATTGAATCATCAATAATAGCATCATATTTTATGTTGCTTTCTTGAAAATGATAAACACCATTATTTCTAAGATATTGGGTAATTCTTTTTCTTTCATTATCGAAGTTTGAAAAATTATATTGTTCTCCCTTTTTTATGAAGGATTTTTTAGCTTCTAATGCGTATAAACTATCCACTATAGGGGTTTCTATAAATTTAGAAATGGAGTCAATAAAATAAGGCTTACCTGTGTTTACTTTGTAAGATATCTTCCCTTTTTTCTTATCAATTGAATCGATGGAAAGCGTTACTTTATTTCTGATAAAACCGTTGTTGTAATAAAATCCACTTAATCGATCTTTTGAACGTTGCGCCTTTTTTTCATCAATAATTACAGGTGCTTCCCCTGTTTCTTTTATAAATTTTGACAATCCACTTACAAAAAAAGATTTCCCTAAACGTTCCACTTGTTTTGCAGATAAGAAACGATTAAGTCTTTTTATACGATTTGGTTTTTTATTTAGCCAAGCTTGATATGACGAATCTGGATTTGGTTTTGCAATATTATAAAGAGTTAAGCCAAAAGGATAATTTAAGAATTTTGTGTTGGGTTGTTGAACTAATAAATTATTAATTCGTTCCTCTTTATTGATTTTATCATTAATGTAAATCTCATTTTTGACCAATAATTTTTTACTTTCGGGTACTCGTTTAACTAACGAACACGAATAAATTATTGTTCCGATTACAAATAATAATGTTATTTTTGATAAATTATTTCTCAAAGCACTTTTTAAAAGTTAGTCAAAAATACAATTTTTATGGTTAGTAAAAACCAAATTAAACTAATAACGAGTTTACAACAAAAAAAATATAGAAAACAAGAACAACTTTTCTTTGCCGAAGGTGTAAAAGTAGTTCAAGAATTGTTACAATCTAATTTTGAATTGCAAGATTTGTTTACTACGAAGCAAGATTTTCTTACGGTTTCAAAAGACAAAGTTCATGCCATTTCTGAGACCGAATTAAAAAAAATAAGTGCTTTGTCAACTCCTAATACATGTTTGGCTGTCTTTAAAATTCCGAAAACAAAGGAATTGGTAAAAAACGGATTAATTGTTGCTCTAGACGATGTTCGTGACCCTGGAAATTTAGGAACAATAATTCGCTTGTGCGATTGGTTTGGAATTGAAACTTTATTTTGTTCTGAAGAGTCAGTTGATATTTACAATCCAAAAGTAGTTCAAGCTACAATGGGCTCTATAAGTAGAGTTAATGTTGTTTATGGAAACTTAGAAACTTTTTTAGCTTCAGCTAAATTGCCAATTTTTGGGACTTTTATGGATGGAAAAAATATTTACCAAGAAAAATTACCAAATGAAGGAATTATCATTATGGGAAATGAAGCCAATGGAATTTCTGCTTCTGTAGAAAAATTAGTTTCGGAGCGAATTGCTATCCCACGTTTTGGAAATCTTCAAGTTACAGAAAGTTTAAATGTAGCAACTGCAACCGCTATTATTTTGAGTGAATTTAAACGAAGTTAACTCTTAGTGGAATGAAAAGTTGATAAAGAAACCACGTGTTTTCATCTCCTGAATATTTCCAGTCCAAGGACTATTAGGGTCGTTGTCACGAATTAATTCATCTTTCATACTAAAAACTCCACGAATTGAAGGCGAAAAAACGAAGTACTCTAAATAAATATCAATTCCAAAACCAACTTCGTAAAAATTAGTCCAATTTTTCATTCTAAATCTGTCGTTGAAATTATCGTCTGGCGATTTTGAATTACTCCCTAAATTTAAAGCTCTTGAAACACCTCCTACAAGATATGGTCTAACGTTTCCTGTACGTAATGCAGAATATTTAAGTAAAAGAGGGAAAAATATGTAAGTAGATTTGACTTCACGTAAACGATCGCCTACATCCACAATATTTGGGTAGGTTAAGTTTCTTTGAGTAATATAAAGACCTGGTTCAAAGCGAAAATCCAGATATTCTGTAAGTCTTAAATTTCCTATAAGTCCTACATTAAATCCAGTAGTTGTTTCAACTTCAATATCTTCAGTTACTGATAAATAATCAAATTTAAAATCAAGACTATTAAATCCAAGATAATAACCCCAATGAACACGTTGTTTGTTCCAATTTTCCTTGTTGATAATTGGATCTTTACTAAACATGCCTTCTTGAGCAAAAAGGAGAGGTGAAAAAAGTAATATTAACAGTAACTTCTTCATATTATTTTTTAGATGCTTGATAAATAGTAGCTACTCCAAAGGTTTGAGGTAGATGCTTCACGTCTATAAACCCAATTTTTCTCAAAATATTGTTTAAGGCTTCCCCAAAAGGGAAATTTTGTGCTGAGGTAGATAAATATTGGTATGCTTTTTTATCTTTTGAAAATAATTTTCCGATAGTTGGCATAATGAAATTCGTGTATACATAATAGCTTTGTTTAAAAGGAAATTGTGTAGGAACCGAAGTTTCTAAAATAATTAATTGTCCGCCTGGTTTTAAGGTTCTTAAAATATCGGTTAAACCTTGTTCTAAATTTTCAAAATTACGAACGCCATATGCTACAGTAATGGCATCAAAATAATTGTCAGGATACGGAATATTCTCACCATCTCCTAGCACCATTTGAATTCTCGAATCTAAGTTTTGAGCTGCAATTTTCTTTTTCCCAATGTCAAGCATGCCTTGCGAAATATCCAAACCAATGATTTCAGAAGCCGAAGTATTCGCAAACAAAATAGCCAAATCACCTGTTCCCGTAGCAATATCTAAAATCGATTTTGGCTGTTTTGCCGCAATCATTTTTAAGATTTTCTTTTTCCACTTAGCATCAGTTCCAAAAGAAATAACTCGGTTTAAACCATCATAATTTTCAGAAATGGTATCAAACATTTGAGCAACTTGCTCTTTTTTTCCTAATTCAGAATCTTGATATGGCGTAATATTTTTTGACATTTTGCAATTTTTTGGAACACAAAAGTACTGATAAAAAATCAAATACAATTGCAAAATTCAATTTCAAGTTTAAAATTCAAATTAAAGAAATGTTTTTGAGAACAAAGATTTAAGAAATTTAAAAAATCTGTGAAAATCTCTCAAATCTGTCTCATATGTGTTCCCAAAAAACGAAAATTTATTTTCTAACGTAAGTTAAAAAAGTAAAATCATAATCGTGTTTTTCGTCTTTTGGATGAAATTCTTCAAAAACTAATTTCCAATGATTCGTATCAATTTCTGGAAAAAAAGTATCGGCTTCAATAGTAGTATGTACACGAGTTAAATCGATTTTATCTGCGATTTCGATAGATTG
The DNA here is from genome assembly GCA_003963025.1 of Flavobacteriaceae bacterium. Taxonomy (GTDB): domain Bacteria; phylum Bacteroidota; class Bacteroidia; order Flavobacteriales; family Flavobacteriaceae; genus Flavobacterium. The sequence continues at coordinate 34,514 of RXJZ01000130.1, read as the reverse complement.
CTTATAGATTTCGCCTCCGCCAATGATGAAAACTTCTTCATTTTTTGGACATAATTCAATTGCGTGCTGTAAACTTGAAGCCACCAAACAACCTTCTTGTACTTCATAGTCATTTTGACGCGTAATAATTATATGGGTACGATTGGGTAACGGTTTTGGAAAACTTTCAAAGGTTTTTCTTCCCATAACAATAAAATGACCCGAAGTTAAACTTTTAAAACGCTTAAAATCATCTGGTAAATGCCAAACCAATTGATTGTCTTTTCCTAAAGCATTATTTTCGGATGCAGCTGCGATTATGGTAAGCATGTTAATTAAGTTTAAAAATTATGGGAAGGGCATACTTAACATTTACAGGTTTGCCTTTTTGCATTCCGGGTTTCATTTTAGGTAAAAGCCTCACTATTCGCAAAGCTTCTGTTTGTAAAATGGGATCGCCACCTCTTGTTTCAATTTTGTTGATTTCGCCATCTTTGTTTATAATGAACAGAACAAGAACTCTCCCCTCAATATTTTTTTTCCTTGCTTTTGGTGGGTATCTAAACGTTGCATTAATATGTTCCCCCATTTTTTTCTGAAAACAATCCATTCTTTTGTTTCTTTCGATATCTTCACAACCAGAGAAAATAGGTGCTTCTTCAATAATTGCAAATGGAATATCTCCTGTTTTTTCCCCACTCAATGAATCATTTTTTGTAAGTATGACTACATCGGTATTTGTATTTTCATTTTGAGAAAAAGTGTTGATAAAAAATAATGTAAAGCAAAGTAAGAGCGTATTTTTCATAAATTTTATTTTAAACCGCCACAACACCTTTAATATGCGGATGTGGGTCATAACCTTCTAACGTAAAATCTTCAAACTTGAAATCGAAAATATTTTTGATTTCTGGGTTTAATTTCATTGTTGGTAAAGGTCGGCACTCGCGCGATAGTTGTAATTCTAACTGTTCCATGTGGTTGTTGTAAATGTGCGCATCACCAAAGGTGTGGATGAATTCGCCTACTTGTAAATCACACACTTGCGCAATCATCATCGTAAACAAAGCATAAGACGCAATGTTAAACGGAACACCTAAGAAAATATCAGCACTGCGTTGGTACAACTGACAACTTAATTTTCCATCCGCCACATAAAACTGAAAAAACGCATGACATGGAGGCAAAGCCGCTTTTCCATTGGCAACATTTTCTGCAAACGAAACCGAAGTATCTGGCAAAACACTAGGATTCCAAGCGGAAACCAACATTCTTCTGCTGTTTGGATTGGTTTTTAGCGTTTCGATTAATTCGGTAATTTGGTCGATCTCTTCGCTGTTCCAATTGCGCCATTGGTGTCCATAAACTGGACCTAAGTCGCCATTTTCATCTGCCCATTCGTCCCAAATTTTTACGCCGTTTTCTTGTAAATATTTGATATTCGTATCGCCTTTTAAAAACCACAACAATTCATAAATAATCGATTTTAAGTGGAGTTTCTTTGTGGTTACCATTGGAAAACCTTCGCTTAAATCAAAACGCATTTGGTAGCCAAACACACTTAAGGTTCCAGTTCCAGTACGGTCGCCTTTTTGGTTGCCGTTTGCTAATACGTGTTTTACTAAATCGTGATATTGTTGCATAATTTTTTGGTAATGGGTGATGGGTTATTGGTGATGGGTTATTGTGTTGCTAAATAATTTATGAAAGATGTTATTTTCTTTTCTAAAGTTTGTAGCAAAATAATTTTTTCTTCTATAATTTCTTCTTTTATTAATTCAACGTCTGAACAAAGAATTAATTGGGTTTCTAATTCATAACAAGAACCTAGGCTAATTTCTAAGAATCTTGAAAAATCTTTATTTGATTTTTTTGCACAACCTTCAGCTATGTTGGATGGTATTGAAATTGCACTTCTTTTTATCTGAGAAGTTAAGCCAAATTTTTCTTCATCAGGCATGGTTTTCATTAGGAAATAGATTTCTTTAACTAAACCTCTTGATAAATTCCAAATTTCTAAATCTCTAAAATTTCTCATATAAATTTATTAATACTATTTTACCTATTACCCATGACCAATTGCCTATCACCTATATTTACCCAATAATCATACCCGCAATAGTTGCTGATAATAGTGATGCTAAACTTCCACCTAAAACTGCTTTTAATCCAAGTTCAGATAATGTTTTTCTTTGGTTTGGTGCTAAAGAACCAATTCCACCAATTTGAATTCCAATTGAAGCGAAATTTGCAAATCCGCATAGCATATAAGTTGCCATAATTACAGATTTATTAAAGGTGAAATGAACCTCATTGGCTACGTTTTTCAATTCTGCTAGTTGGATATAACCTACAAATTCTGATGCAGCTAACTTGATTCCTAACAATTGTCCCATTAACATCATGTCTTCTTTGGCAATTCCAATTAACCACATTAATGGTGAAAATATGATTCCTAAAATAGTTTCTAATGAGAATGATTTGTATGGTGTATTTGCGGCAATAACATCGTTTAAACCTGTCCAAAGTCCAATTTTTCCAAATGTATAATTAATCATTGCAATGAATGCAATGAAAACTAATAACATTGCTGCTACATTTGCTGCTAATTTTAAACCTTCTGTAGTTCCAGTAGCAATTGCATCTAAGATATTGGAACCAATTTTTTCTTTGGTAACTTCAATATCTGTGTTTACAGCTTCTGTTTGAGGGCATAATATTTTCGAGATAATAATAGCGCCTGGGGCTGCCATTACAGATGCTGCTAACAAGTGTTTAGCAAATTCAAGTCTTAATACAGGGTCATTTCCTCCTAAGAAACTAATGTAAGCTGCTAAAACTCCTCCAGCAACTGTTGCCATTCCACCTGTCATTACTAAGAATACTTCGCTTCGGTTCATTTTTTCTAAATAGGCTTTAATCATTAAAGGAGCTTCGGTTTGACCTAAGAAAATATTACCAGCTGTTGATAAGCTTTCTGGACCTGAAATATTCATTAATTTGGTTAAAACTGTCGCCATTCCTTTAACTACAATCTGAATAACTCCTAGATAGAATAATAAAGATGTCAATGCCGAAAAGAAAATAATCGTTGGTAATACTTGAAATAAGAAAATGAATCCAAAATTATCAACATTCATCATGCCACCCAATAAAAATTCACTACCAGCTCTTGTAAAATCTAAAACTTTTACAAACAATGTACCTACAAATTCAAAAGTAGCCTTTACAAATCCTATTTTTAATACTCCAATAGCTAAAATAAGTTGAAGTGCTAGTCCAATTCCAATTGTTTTCCAATTAATTTCTTTTCTGTTAGAACTAAAAATATAAGCAATTCCCAATAAAGCTAGCATACCTAAAATTCCTCTAAGTAAACTATTTAGTGAAAACCCTTCATTTGGTTTTATTTCACCATTGATTACTTCTGCTTTTGTAGCTTTATTTGAAGCGAAAAATGAATAGGCTTTTCCTTTGTTTTTTAATGTAAGTGTAGAATCGGTTTTAGTTTCAATTATGAAACGTTTAGTTGGAGAATCTGAGCCGTTCTCAAATAAGAATATAAAATTATCTTGAACTAAATAATCACCCTTTTGATTTAAGCTATCGGTTGAGATGTTTAATTCGTAAGTGCCACCTTTTAAATCTAAATAATCCTTATTTGATGAAGAAAGTTGCCATTTTTTTTCAATTTCTTGAGCTGAAGTTGTAAAGCTTAAAAATAAAGCCAATACATAAAAAATATATTTACACATATTAAAGTTCTTGTTTTATGATTCTTTTTTTGAAATTTCGTCTCTAATTTTTGCGGCTCTTTCGTAATCTTCGTTTTGAACCGCTTCGTCTAATTTTTGATACAAGTCTTTTAACGAATAGCCCGAATAGTTATCCGTAGGAACTACAACATCTTCTTCATAAGTGTCTGTTGGAGTTAAAATGTTGTCGTTTTCTGGATTTTCATTTGTAGTTTCAGAAGGATTGATACTTAAATATATTCCAGCTTTATCTAAAATGTTTTTGTAAGTAAAAATAGGAGCATTAAAACGCAAAGCTAAAGCAATAGCATCTGAAGTTCTAGCGTCAATAATTTCCTCGATTTTGTCTCTTTCGCAAATAATGCTTGAATAGAAAACACCATCTACTAATTTATGAATAATCACTTGTTTTACCACAATATCAAACCGGTCAGCAAAATTTTTGAATAAATCATGCGTCAAAGGTCTTGGCGGTTTAATTTCTTTTTCTAAAGCAATAGCAATCGACTGCGCTTCAAAAGCTCCAATAACAATTGGAAGTTTTCGCTCACCATCCACTTCATTTAGGATTAAGGCATACGCTCCGTTTTGCGTTTGGCTGTACGAAATACCTTTTATGGTTAATTTTACTAAACTCATTTTAATGTGTTAATTGTAATTTTTTTGATATGCTGATTCGGATTTTCGCAAGAATCACAAAGTCAGAAAATGGCTAACAGAAAAACGGTTAGCCATTTGCCCCAAAAATAAAAAAATTAGAGCTATCTAAACAAAGATAACTCTAATTTTAATATAATATATTTTTAAACAACTAATTTATTATGAATTGCTCGCTTTAAATGCTTTTAATTTTTCAATTAATTGAGGCACTACAGTGAAAGCATCACCTACAACTCCGTAATCTGCAACTTTAAAGAAAGGCGCTTCTGGATCTGTGTTGATAACTACTTTTACTTTTGATGAGTTAATACCTGCAATATGTTGGATTGCTCCAGAAATACCCACTGCAATATATAAGTTAGAAGCTACTGGTTTACCAGTTTGTCCTACGTGCTCGCTGTGAGGTCTCCATCCAATATCAGAAACAGGTTTAGAACATGCAGTTGCAGCACCTAAAACAGAAGCTAATTCTTCAATCATTCCCCAGTTTTCTGGACCTTTCATTCCACGACCTGCAGAAACCACGATTTCAGCATCAGCGATAGTTACTTTTCCAGAAACTTTTTCTACGTTTTCAACTTTGATTCCGAAATCAGCATCATTTAATGATGGTGCGAATGCTTCTTCTGTCATTGAAACTGCATCTTCGACTAATCCGAAAGAGTTTTTAGCAATTCCTAAAACTTTTACTGGAGTTGAAATTTCTGTAATATTGAAGGCTTTGTTAGAGAAAGCAGTTCTTTTTACTTGGAAAGGCGAAGTACTAACAGGTAAAGCTACCACATTTGATGCATATCCAGCTTCTAAAGCTACCGCTACAAGTGGAGCTAAATATAAACTGTCTGTTGATGAAGAAACTAAAACGATTTGAGTTCCTTCTTTTTTAGCAGCTTGAGCAATTACATCAGCGTAAGCTTTAGCACTAAAATTATTTAATTTATCGTTGGAAACGTTTAAAACTTTGTCTACTCCGTAAGCAGCTAAAGCGCTGTTATCAGAGTTGTTGATAGTTACAGCTGTAACTGTTGTTCCCATTGAAGCAGCTACTTTTTTTGCGTAAGAAGCTAATTCAAATGCTACTTTTTTAATTTTTCCTTCTGCTGATTCAGCATATATTAATATCGACATGATTTTTTAAGTTTAAGAGTTTAAAATGTTTAAAAGGTTAAGTGTTTAACTGAACACTAAAAACTGAACACTGATTACTAAATAACCTTAGCTTCGTTGTGTAACAAACTGATTAATTCATCTAAATTATCAGCACTTACTAATTTAACTGCTGATTTTGCAGCTGGTTTTTCAAATTTAACGGCTTTAGTTGCAGAAGCGTCTCCTGTTGGCTCTACTAAAGTTAAAGCTTTAGTTCTTGCCATCATGATGCCTCTCATGTTTGGAATACGTAAATCTTTTTCTTCTACTACACCTTTTTGACCACCAATAATCAATGGTAAACTTGCAGAAACGATTTCTTTTCCACCGTCGATTTCTCTTGTTACTTTAGCTTCGTTTCCATTTACATCAATTCCAACACAAGCGTTCACGAAATTGTAACCTAACATAGCTGCCATCATTCCAGGAACCATTCCTCCATTATAATCTAAAGATTCTTTTCCTGCGATAATTAAATCGTAACCTCCGTTTTTTACTACTTCTGCTAATTGTTTTGCAACAAACATTCCGTCTGTTGGATTCGCATTAATACGAATTGCTTCGTCAGCTCCAATTGCTAATGCTTTTCTTAAAGTTGCTTCAGCGTCAGCACCACCAACGTTTACAACTGTAACATTTGCTCCTTGTTGCTCTTTGAACCAAACGGCTCTTGTTAAACCAAATTCATCATTAGGATTAATTACAAATTGAACACCATTTGTGTCAAATTCACTGTCACCATTGACAAAATTAATCTTTGAAGTAGTATCAGGTACGTGACTGATGCAAACTAATATTTTCATTTTTATATATTTTGTTAGTGAATATTTTCAGACCCAAAAATACAAAATAATTTCTAAAATAAAACTATGCATGCATAATAAATATGTTATTCTTATATAAATTATAATTTTTTTAAAAATAGTTTAATTAATGGTTTGATTTTTAATCAATGATTAAATTTTTTTAACTCTAAAACGTTTTAGTAGAAAGTGCAACCATTTTTTTTAATTAGGAATTAGAATAATTTAATTTTTCTTACTTTTGCCAATCATAATTCAAAGAAATTACTTTCATGAGAACGATACAATTTAGAGAAGCAGTATGTGAGGCGATGAGCGAAGAAATGCGTCGCGATGAATCGATTTATTTAATTGGGGAAGAAGTTGCAGAATATAACGGAGCTTACAAAGCTTCAAAAGGAATGCTTGATGAATTTGGACCAAAACGTGTAATTGATGCTCCTATTGCGGAATTAGGATTTGCAGGAATCGCTGTAGGTTCAGCTATGAATGGAAATCGTCCAATTGTAGAGTTCATGACATTCAACTTTTCATTAGTAGGAATTGACCAAATTATTAATAACGCTGCAAAAATGCGTCAAATGTCGGGTGGACAATTTCCAATGCCAATGGTATTTAGAGGTCCAACAGCTTCTGCAGGTCAGTTAGGAGCTACCCACTCACAAGCATTTGAAAATTGGTTTGCTAATACTCCAGGTTTAAAAGTGGTAGTGCCTTCAACTCCTTATGATGCTAAAGGTTTATTAAAAGCGGCTATTCGCGATAATGACCCAGTAATTTTCATGGAATCAGAACAAATGTATGGTGACAAAGGTGAAGTGCCAGATGGAGAATATACTATTCCATTAGGAGTTGCCGATGTTAAAAGAGAAGGTTCTGATGTGACAATAGTATCTTTTGGTAAAATTATTAAAGAAGCGTTTACTGCAGCTGAAGAATTAGCTAAAGAAGGTATTTCATGTGAAATCATCGACTTAAGAACAGTTCGCCCAATGGATTATGAAACTATCATTAATTCGGTAAAAAAAACAAATCGATTAGTAGTTTTAGAAGAGGCTTGGCCTTTTGCTTCTGTTGCTTCTGAAATCACATACATGGTTCAAGAGAGAGCATTTGATTATTTAGATGCTCCAGTTCAAAGAATTACAACAGCAGATGCACCAGCACCATACTCACCAACTTTATTAAAAGAATGGTTGCCTAATTTTGAAGATGTAATCAAGGCAGTAAAAAAAGTTACTTATAAATAACGATTAACTTATTATATTTGGAACTTCATCAGTAACTAACTGGTGAAGTTTTTTTTTCCTATGAAGACAAAAATTGTTGTGTTTTTTTTCTTTTTTAGTTCCATGCTTTTGGGTCAAACCAAAGTGGGCGGAAAAGTTGTGGATGAATTTGGAGATCCGGTTGCATTTGCAAATGTTATATTTAAAAATTCTAAAGAAGGAGTTATCACAGATGAGAATGGGAATTTTTATTTTGAATCAAAAGAAAATTATTCCACTTTAGTCGTTTCTTATGTGGGATTTGAAAAGAAAGAAATTGCATTAAAGCCGGGTTTGAATTCGGGGTTGAAAATAGAGTTAAAGTCAGGAACGGAACTTAAAGAAGTGGTCATTTACACAGGAAAAACGTCTAAAAAAAACAATCCAGCTATTGATATATTGCGAAAAATTTGGGAACGTCGACGTAAAAACGGTCTTAAAATGTTTAAGCAATATGAATATGATAAATACGAAAAAGTGGAGTTTGACTTAAACACCATCGATTCCGCCTTTATGAATAGTAAAGTTTTTAAAGGAATGGAGTTTGTTTTCGATCAAATTGATACTTCTAGCATTTCAGGAAAAACGTATTTGCCTATTTTTATTAATGAAACTTTAAGTGAGGTTTATGGTGATAATCTTAAGAAAAAATATAAGGAAATCACAAAAGCAAATAAAAATTCAGGATTAGGGAATGGTGATGGAGTTAATACATTCATCAAAGATTTATATGCCGATTTTGATATCTATGATAATTACTTGAAATTCTTTGATAAAGATTTCGTGAGTCCATTATCAAGAACAGGAATTAATGTATACAATTACGTTTTAAATGATAGTATGTTTATTGATAATAAATGGTGTTACAATATTGTATACTATCCAAGACGTAAAAATGAATTGACTTTTAAAGGTGATTTTTGGGTAAACGATACCACTTTTGCTATTAAAAAAATTAATTTAGAAGCTAGTAAAAGTGCGAATATCAACTGGGTAAAAGAAATTTACATTGAACAAGAGTATGAAGTAATGAACGATTCTGTTTTCTTATTGAAAAGAGATTATATGATGTCTGATTTTAGTTTTTCGAAGAAAGAAGAATCAAAAGGAGTTTACGGAAAAAGAACTACACTAGCCAGAAATCATAAATTCGATATTAAAAAAGAAGATAAATTTTATAAAGAAGAAGTTAATTTCTACGACAACTCCGTATTTAACAAGCCTGATGAATATTGGGAAGAAAATAGATTTGAAGCTTTAAACAAAAACGAAGCTGGCATCTATAAAATGCTCGATACACTAAAAGAAGTGCCACGTTTTAAAAGAATTTATAATTTAGCATCTATCCTTGGAAGTGGCTATATTGAAATTCCAAAATTAAAAATGGATTTTGGTCCTATATTTTCAACTTTTGGATATAATGATGTTGAAGGACAACGGTTAAGAGTAGGAGGGAGAACTTATTTTGGTTCAAATGATACTTGGAGAATTCAGGGCTATACTGCATACGGATTTAAAGATAATAAATTCAAATACGGAATTTCCGGGAAATGGATGGTAGACAAGAAAAATCGAATTATTCTTTCTGCCGGAAATCGAAGAGATGTAGAGCAAATAGGGGTAAGTTTAACAACCTCTAATGATGTTTTGGGAAGAAGTTTTGCATCTTCGTCTTTCTTTTCTAGTGGAACCAATAATAAATTAACATCGGTTAACTTATCAACGCTTGGTTTTGAAATTGAACCCGTAAAGAATTTAACTTTTCAAACTAATTTATCCTATCGAACTTTAAAATCAGCTTCTAATCAATTTAGTTTAGATTATTATACAGATAATACTCAAACAACTACTAAGAGCGAAATCAAACAATCTGAAATTAATTTAGTTGCAGAATACACTCCGGGTAGAAGAACCGTTGGTTATGGTGTAGAGCGTTTAGAAGTAGACAATAATTACGCTAGAATTTTCTTAAGTTATAGTCAAGGGTTAAAAGGGGTTTTAAATAGCGATTTTGATTATCAAAAACTGCAATTTTACTACCGTCAACCAGTTCTTGTTGGTGGTTTTGGAAGATTGTTTACTACTTTAGAATTGGGTAAAACATTTAGTCAAGTTCCTTTAGGTTTAATGGGAGTTATACCAGGAAATCAATCGTATTTTATTATCGATAACACATACAATTTACTTAATTACTATGATTTTGTGGCGGATCAATATGCTTCGCTTCATTTTGAACATCATTTTAATGGAAGGTTATTTTCAAGAGTTCCGTTGTTAAGAAAATTGAATTGGAGAGAGATTGTTGGAATCAAAGGAGTTTACGGAACGGTTTCAGATGAAAACAGATTCATAAACGCTTCAGGTTTAGTGTATCGTGCTCCAGAAGATATTTATTGGGAATACCATGCGGGAATTGGCAACATTTTCAAAGTATTGCGTATCGATTTTGCTTGGCGCGGAAGTTACTTAGACATTCCAGATGCTAATAAGTTTACTATAAAAGCTTCTTTTGGATTTTATTTTTAAACCTATATTTTTTTTGCAAAACTCTTTTGTTTCTCATGTTTTATAGTGGTAACTTTGCACCCGCTTTAAAAAAATAAGAAAAATGACAGCAGATAAAATTACTACATTTGATGTATTGATTGAGATTCCAAGAGGAAGTAGAAACAAATACGAGTACGATTTTGAATTAAAAAGAATGCGTTTTGACAGAATGTTATTTTCGTCAATGATGTATCCAGCAGATTACGGATTTATTCCAGAAACATTAGCATTAGATGGTGATCCATTAGATGTTTTAGTTTTAGTAAATGAGCCAACTTTTCCAGGTTGTGTGATGGAAGTAAAACCAATCGGTGTTTTCCACATGGCAGATGATAAAGGTCCAGATGAAAAAGTAATTTGCGTACCTGTTTCTGACCCAATTTGGAACAAACTAAACGATTTAAGTGATGTAAATCCGCACTTAATTAAAGAAATCGAACACTTTTTCCAAGTGTACAAAGACTTAGAAAACAAAAAAGTGGACGTTGAAGGTTGGGGAGATGTAAACGAAGCAAAAGAAATTTTGAGAAAATGTACGAATCGTTTCAACGAACTTGAAAATAAACCAGAAGGATTATTCAGTATTAGATAATTTTTAGGCCAAATAAATAAAAGGCAGTATTTTTTAAAAAATATTGCCTTTTTTGTTTTATTTTCTTAATATTACCATAAAATTAACAAACAAAAAAACTAAATTATATTTTATGGAATCAATGATGATTTATGTTCCTATAGTCATGGCACTATTAGGATTGGCATTTATGGCAGCCAAACGCTCTTGGGTTCTTAAACAAGACGCCGGAGATGGTAAAATGAAAGAAATTTCAGATTACATCTACGAAGGAGCCTTAGCATTTTTAAAAGCAGAATACAAATTATTAACGTTTTTCGTTCTTGGAGCGAGTGTGGTTCTTGCGGGAATTTCATTTATTGTTCCAACAACACACTGGTTAATCGTAATCGCATTCATTTTTGGAGCTATATTTTCGGCTTATGCAGGAAATATCGGAATGAAAATCGCAACAAAAACAAATGTTAGAACAACACAAGCCGCTCGTACTAGTTTACCACAAGCATTAAAAGTTTCTTTTGGTGGTGGAACAGTAATGGGATTAGGAGTTGCAGGTTTGGCAGTTTTAGGATTAACTGGATTCTTTATCATATTTTTCAGATTTTTCATGAACGGAGAATGGACGTCAACAGATGACATGACAATCGTTCTAGAAACCTTAGCGGGATTCTCTCTTGGAGCAGAATCTATTGCATTATTTGCACGTGTTGGTGGAGGTATTTATACAAAAGCAGCTGACGTTGGTGCTGACTTAGTAGGAAAAGTAGAAGCGGGTATTCCAGAAGACGATCCTCGTAATCCTGCAACAATTGCAGATAACGTTGGAGATAATGTTGGTGACGTTGCAGGTATGGGGGCCGATTTATTTGGTTCGTATGTAGCAACCGTTTTAGCCGCAATGGTTTTAGGAAATTATGTAATTAAAGATATGGGTGGTAAAATCGAGGACGCTTTTGGCGGAATTGGACCAATTTTATTACCAATGGCAATCGCAGGTTTCGGAATTTTATTCTCTATCATTGGAACAATGTTAGTTAAAATTTCAAGCGATGATGCTAAAGAAGCTCAAGTACAAAAAGCATTAAACATCGGAAACTGGGTTTCTATAGGTTTAACTTTAATTTCTTGTTATTTCTTAGTAGACTTCATGCTGCCTGAAGTATTAACATTAAACTTCTATGGAGAAGGCGATAAAGAAATCGATTCAATTCGTGTTTTCTATGCTACAATTGTAGGTTTATTTGTAGGTGGTGCTATTTCATCAGTAACAGAATATTATACAGGTTTAGGTACAAAACCGGTATTGGCAATCGTACAAAAATCTTCAACAGGTGCAGGAACAAACGTAATCGCTGGTTTAGCAACGGGTATGATTTCTACTTTTCCAACTGTTTTATTATTTGGAGGTGCAATTTGGGCTTCTTACGCTTTAGCAGGATTTTATGGTGTTGCTTTAGCGGCTTCTGCAATGATGGCTACAACAGCAATGCAATTAGCAATCGACGCTTTCGGACCAATTTCTGACAACGCAGGTGGAATCGCTGAAATGAGTGAATTACCAAAAGAAGTTCGTACAAGAACTGATATTTTAGATTCAGTTGGTAACACAACTGCTGCAACCGGAAAAGGTTTCGCAATTGCTTCTGCTGCATTAACTTCGTTAGCATTATTTGCTGCTTATGTAACTTTCACAGGTATTGATGGAATTAACATCTTCAAAGCACCAGTATTAGCAATGTTGTTCATTGGTGGAATGATTCCAGTTGTATTCTCTGCATTAGCAATGAATTCGGTAGGTAAAGCTGCAATGGACATGGTATACGAAGTACGTCGTCAGTTCAAAGAAATTCCAGGAATTATGGAAGGAACTGGTAAACCAGAATACGGAAAATGTGTTGAAATTTCTACAAAAGCCGCTTTACGCGAAATGATGTTGCCAGGAATTTTAACCATTGGTTTCCCAATTGCAATCGTATTATTAGGTAAATTAGTTTACGGAGATAACAATCAATTAATCGCTGAAATGTTAGGTGGTTATATGGCTGGAGTTACCGTTTCAGGTGTGCTTTGGGCAGTATTTCAAAACAATGCTGGTGGTGCTTGGGATAACGCTAAAAAATCGTTCGAAGCTGGAGTTGAAATCAACGGAGAGATGACATACAAAGGTTCTGATGCACATAAAGCAGCGGTAACTGGAGATACTGTTGGAGATCCATTCAAAGATACTTCTGGACCATCGATGAACATTTTAATTAAATTAACATGTTTAATTGGTTTAGTAATCGCTCCAATCTTAGGAGGTCACGGTGCTACAACTGAAAATGTTGCATGTTGTTCAAAAGATAAAAAAGAAGTTTGTCACGAAGGAAAATGCGATTTATCGAAATGTGCAACCATGACAAAAGACGAATGCGCTAAAATGTGTGAAGAGAATGGTTGTTCTCAAGAATGCAAAGACAAATGCATGTCACAATACGATGAAAACGGAAAATACATCGGAGATGCAGCACACGTTCACGGACCAAATTGCAACCATGGTGATCACCAAGAAATCATCAACATGGATGTTAAAAAAGTAAAAGACGCTAACGGAAAAGTGAAAGCAACGGTTACTTTAACTAAAATGGTTGATGGTAAAGAAACAACAGAAGAAAAAGTTTTTGAAGGAGATGATTTAGAAGTAGATGCAAAAATTGCTGAACTTGGGAAATAGTTCATTATAATTAAAAATAAAAAAAGCCTCACGTAAGTGAGGCTTTTTTTTAGAATAATCCGTTTAGTTCGGCATCAATTCTATTTATTATATTTCCTAAATCTTCTGGATTATTTACAAAATCAATGTTGTCTACATCAATGATTACTAATTTCCCTTTGTTATAGGTTTGAATCCAAGCTTCATATCTTTCGTTCAAACGACTCAAATAATCAATCGAAATCGAGTTTTCGTAATCTCTTCCTCTTTGGTGAATTTGGCTTACTAAATTTGGAATCGAACTTCTTAAATAAATCAACAAATCTGGCGAACCCACTAAACTTTCCATCAATTCGAAAAGTGAAGTATAGTTGTTGTAATCACGATTCGACATCAATCCCATAGCATGAAGATTGGGTGCAAAAATATGTGCGTCCTCATAAATGGTCCTATCCTGAATAATGTTTTTACCACTTTCACGAATTTGCAATACTTGACGAAAACGGCTGTTTAAGAAATAAATCTGAAGATTAAAACTCCAACGCTCCATTTGGTGATAAAAATCATCCAAATACGGGTTGTCTACCACATCTTCAAAATGCGGTTCCCATTTAAAATGTTTGGCTAATAATCGAGTTAATGTTGTTTTTCCTGCTCCAATATTTCCTGCTACTGCTATGTGCATTATGGTAAAATTATTTTGTAATTAGTAATTTCATTTTGGGTAAAAATAGATAAAATTCCATCTTTAAAGAAAAAATTTGAAATGATTTTTTCATCTATTGTTATTTTATATTTTTTTTGATCAATTGCGCTGTAGTAAAACAATTGATTGTTTTGTTGGTAGAGACTACAACTGTTATTTATTAGTTGTGTTTTTTCACTCAAAGGTTGTATGCCTAATTTTTCAATTGCTCCATAAATTGAGATGCGATATAAATTCAAATTTTTATCGGACCAGTAAAAATGAGTGTAATCAGATTCGTAGTTTATTATTGGATTTTCAAGCATCGTTGAAATCCACTTTAAAGCATCAGTATTTACGTTATATAAACCTATTTTTGATGAAATGCTATCGTAAATCCAAACTTGATTTTGAGATGACAATGATACAGCATCTAAAGTTATTGGTGTTGGTTTTAAATTGAAATCGATTTTTTTGATCTCATTTAATTGATTGTCCAAAAGTACAATTGTATTAAAGTTTTTATAAAATACTACAATTTGTAATGGATTTTGAAAGTCAACTTTTGTGATTTTACCCAGATTGATATTATTGTATTGATACGTCTTGGAACTATTTTTTTTTGAAAGGGTATTGTTTTTAATACTGTAAAGATTGAATTGATTGTCATATCCTAAAAACACATCACATTCATGTTCTATAGTTTCTATTTTTTTTACAGATAATATTCCCTGACTCTTTACGGAAAGACAGATTAGATTTAAAATAAATACAAATAAAGTTTTTTTTAGCAACATTCGATAAACGATTTTTGGAAATCAGCGTCTAATATACTACTTTAACATAAAAAAGGAGTTAAATTGTGTAACAAAATACACTATGTGTAGTCTATAATATACATCTATAACATTTGAAAAGAATGAGAAAAATTATTATTGCTTCGATTTTAATGATTTCTGGGTATCTAAATGCTCAGAATTTCCAAGGTATGGCGGTTTATGAATCTAAAACCAGTACAGCTGATTTTATGAAAGGCATGAGTGGGAATCGTGATATTACTCCTGAAATGCAAAAACAAATTGAAGACAGAATGAAAAAAATGTTTGAGAAAACCTTTATTTTAAACTTTGATAAATCGGCTTCTATTTACAAAGAAGAAGAGAAATTAGATGCTCCAGGCCAACAAAGTGGAGGGAGAATGATGATGTCGATGATGGGGGGTGGGGGAACCCATTATAAAAATGCTAAGGATAAACAATATATTGTTGATAAAGAATTTTTTGGGAAGGAGTTTTTGATTAAAGATTCATTACCTAAATACGAATGGAAATTAGAAGGCGAGTCCAAACAAATTGGAAATTATACTTGTTTTAAAGCTACTGCAGTTGTAAAAGTGAGTGAATCTGATTTTAGAAATTTCAGATTTAGAAATAAAAACAATGAAGGTAAAGACGATGTAAAAAAGCCAACAACAGTAAAAGATACTGCAAAGTCAAAGAAAACTAATTTTACAGACGACTGGGAAATGCCAAAAGAAAATGTAATTACAGCATGGTATTGTCCTGAAATTCCAGTGAATCAAGGTCCGGAAAATTATTGGGGATTACCAGGTTTAATCTTAGAGGTTAATGATGGTAAAACCGTTATTTTATGTTCAAAAATAGTTTTAAATTCTAAAGAAAGAGTTGAAATTAAACCGGCTTCAAAAGGTAAGGTTGTTACTCAAAAAGAATTTGATGAAACTGTAAAAAATAAAATAGAAGAGATGCGCGAGATGAATTCTGGACCTGGAGGAGGTAATCGTATGCAGTTTAGAATGAGTAGATAAGCCATTTTTATGAAAAAACTAATTTTATTTTTTTTAGTACTTACATCTAGTGCTTTTTCTCAAAATATACGTTTCGAGGGAACCGTTAAAGATACTTCAGGAGTAGGTTTGGAAATGGCAAATATTATGGCTATAAATCAGCAAACTAAAGCTATGGATGCCTATGCCATTACTAATGAAACAGGAAAATTTACTCTAAATTTAAAGCCAAGTACAACTTACACGATAAAGGTTAGTTATATTGGTTTTCAAACATTTGAAAAATCGGTAACAACAGTAACTTCAAATATTAATTTCCCCGTAGTCTTAAAAGAAGGTACTCAATTAAAAGAAGTTGAAATTGTGCATGAAATGCCTGTGAGTGTTTCAGGTGATACGATTATTTACAATTCCGATTCATTTACCAATGGAACGGAAAGAAAGCTGGAAGACGTACTTAAAAAACTTCCTGGAGTTGAGGTAAATAAAGATGGTGAAATTGAAGTGGAAGGTAAGAAGGTGCAAAAAGTAATGGTGGAAGGAAAAGATTTTTTTGATGGAGATACCAAATTAGCCACAAAAAATATTCCAGCGGATGCTTTAGATAAGATTCAAGTTCTTCGTAATTATAATGAAGTTTCTAATTTGAAAGGATTAGAAAACAATGAAGAAAGTATTGCGTTAAACATCAAACTGAAAGAAGGGAAAAAGAATTTTTGGTTTGGAGACATGAGTGCAGGAATTGGAGTTGGAATGGAAGACACACGCTACATCGTAAATCCAAAATTATTTTATTATAATCCAAAATACAGCTTAAATGTTATAGCCAATGTGAATAATATCGGAGAATTGCCATTAACGGCTCAAGATTATTTTAAATTTACAGGAGGTTTTAAAAACATGATGCGTAAAGGAGGTTCTTCTTTTAATGTTTCTTCAAACGATTTAGGAATTTTAGGACTTCGTAACAATCAAGCAGCCAATATTGAGTCGACTTTTGGTGCTGCGAATTTCAGTTTTAATCCTTCAAAAGCATGGACATTAAGTGGATTTGGAATTTTGTTAGGAAATAAAACAGAGATAGAAAATAAAACAATTTCTAATCGTATTGATAATTTGCCAGATGGTTCTTCTCAAACTATTACTGAAACTAGAGAAGATTTTACACAACAAAAGAGCAATCAAGTTTTGTTGAAGTTGAGTTCGAGTTATGTTCCTTCCGAGAAATTACATTTTGATTATGATGCGTTGATTAAAATTTCTGATCAAAAAGAAAATACAAGCGTTTTTTCAAGTTTGCTTTCTGATATTTATACAGCTAAAAAGCAAAATCCATTTTCAATCAATCAGAATTTGAATTATTATTATACTTTAAATGATAAACATGTTTTTGCATTTGAAATGCAACATTTATATCAAAATGAAGATCCGTTTTATAATGCTAATTTAGAAACTTTGCCTTTTGCTCCATTATTAACAGGTTATGTGGATGAAGGAGTTGGTGTTAGAGATGATGTTTCTCAAAAACGTTATGTTCAAACAAATAAAGTAGATGCGAAGTTTGATTATTATTATATGGTTACTCCAAAAAGTAACATCAATTTAACTCTTGGAAATACGTATTCATATCAAAATTTTGATTCCTCGATTTTTCAAATGCTGAATAATGGAACTCAAAATAATTTAACTGATGCAACAACTTATAATGATGTAAATTATGCTTTTAATGATGTATTTTTAGGAGTACACTACAAATTTTTGTTAGGTAAGTTTACGTTCAATCCAGGATTTAGTGTACATCAATTTAATATTAATGATGAACAAATAGGAACTTCTAATAAGCAATCTTTCAATAGAATTTTACCTGATGTTTATGCGCTTTGGCAAATTAAAAAATCGGAAACATTAACCTATAACTATTCCTTAACTAATAATTTTACTGATATTAATAAATTAGCTCAAGGGTATGTGTTTTCAAACTACAATAGTTTGTTTAGTGGAAATCGTTATTTAGAAAATTCAACTTCTCAAGTGCATTCGTTACGTTATTTTAAATACAACATGTTTAATTTTGAGAATATTTTTGCTAACGTAACTTATTCAAGGCAAATAGATGCTATTAAAAATAGAGCTTTGTTGTTAGGGGTAAACCAAATATCTTCATCGGAAAACATGAATTCTAATTTTCCTGATGAGACGTTTTCTGCTAGTGGAAATTATGGTCGTTCATTTGCAAGATATTACAAAGCAAATTTTAGAGCAGGATTTAATTGGTCTAAAAATAACAACATCCGTGTTTATCCTGATTCTGATACAGATCCAAATAATAATCCAACAGAGATTCAAACAATCGAATCCTATTCTCAAAATTATAATTTGAGTTTTTCTACTAATTATAAAACGTTTCCAAATTTAACTTTGGGTTATAATTTTTCAATTAATGACAACTTTTCAGATGTGATTTATATTGATAGTCCAACGGTTACTTTGGAATATTATTTCTTAGATGCATTTTCATTCGTTTCGGAATATTCCTATTTTCATAACAGAAATAAAGCCAAAACAATCGATAGCGAATATGACTTTTTAACGGCTAGTTTAATGTATCAGAAAAAAGGTAGTAAATGGGAGTGGAAACTTTCAGGAACTAACTTATTAGACACAAAATCGCTTGACACAAATAGTTTTAGTCAGTTAGGAGGAACCAGTAGTTTTTCGAGCTATAGAGTGCAACCTAGATTTGTAATTTTAAGTTTAAAATATACACTATAAAAAAAGCCTGACGGATGTCAGGCTTTTTTGTGAATAATAATTGCTATAATTTAAAAGCAGCTTTTACTTGATCTACGAAATCTAATTTTTCCCAAGTAAATAACTCAACTGTTACAGTTTTAGATTCACCACCTGGAGCATTAAAAGTTTTAGTTACGGTTTCTGGGGTTCTTCCCATATGTCCGTAAGCAGCAGTTTCGCTATAAATAGGATTTCTTAATTTCAAACGTTGTTCAATAAAGTATGGACGCATATCAAAAATGCTTTCTACTACTTTACTGATTTCTCCGTCTGTTAAATTTACTTTAGCAGTTCCGTAAGTGTTTACGTTGATTGATGTTGGCTCAGCAACTCCAATTGCATAAGAAACTTGAACTAAAATTTCGTCAGCAACACCTGCAGCAACTAAATTTTTAGCAATATGACGTGTAGCATAAGCAGCAGAACGGTCTACTTTAGATGGATCTTTTCCAGAGAATGCACCACCACCGTGAGCTCCTTTTCCACCATACGTATCTACGATAATTTTTCTTCCTGTTAAACCAGTATCTCCGTGAGGTCCTCCAATTACGAATTTTCCTGTTGGGTTAATGTGGTATTTAATTGCATCATTAAATAAATGTGCATATTGAGGATTTTTAGCAATCACTCTTGGAATTAAAATTTCAATAATATCTTTTTTGATTTTTGCTAACATTGTTGGTTCGTCAGCAAAATCATCGTGTTGCGTTGAAACTACAATAGCATCAATACGAACCGGTTTGTTATCGTCAGAATATTCTAAAGTAACCTGAGATTTCGCATCCGGACGTAAGTAAGTAATTTCTTTGTTTTCTCTTCTTAAATCTGCTAATTCTTGAAGAATTTGGTGTGATAATTTCAATGCTAATGGCATGAATTCAGCAGTTTCATTCGTAGCATAACCAAACATCATTCCTTGGTCACCAGCTCCTTGCTCTTCTTTGCTGGCTCTATCAACTCCCTGGTTAATATCGGCAGATTGTTCATGAATAGCAGATAAAACACCACAAGAATTTGCTTCGAACATATATTCGCTTTTTGTATAACCAATTTTCTTGATTACATCTCTTGCGATAGTTTGTACATCTAAATAAGTGTTTGATTTTACTTCCCCAGCTAAAATTACCTGTCCAGTTGTAACTAACGTTTCACAAGCTACTTTTGACTCAGGGTCAAATGCTAAAAAGTTATCAATTAATGCGTCTGAAATTTGATCCGCAACTTTGTCAGGATGTCCTTCACTCACTGATTCTGACGTAAATAAATAAGCCATAATAAATTATTTTTAAATTTTAAGCGAGGAAAAATAATTGCAGGTGCTGCCTAAAGGAGTAGTAATTACTGCTTTAGCATTTTTTAATGAGGTTGCAATCAGTTCAAATTTTTCCTCTTAGTTTTCGGATGCAAATTTAGGAACTGATTTTTAATTATGGAAACAAATAGAGTTTTTTTAACAAAAATGATTTAATTTTATTTTAAACTCCAATAATTTAGATTTTTAATCTAAAAATAATTGTTTTAAATTTAAATTATTCTAAATTTAATGTTTTAAATATAATTTTTAAGAAAATATTTCATTATTTAAATTTTGTCACTACATTTGCAGTGTTCATAATTATAGTGTTTGTTATCACGAAAGCTGGAGGGAATAGACCCTGTGAAAGCTTAGCAACCCTACACTTGTAGAAGGTGCTACATTCTATTCCGATTTTATCGGAAGCAGATAACTCAAAGAAATTCTTTCCAATTTCTTGATAGCATATTAACAATACAAACTTTGTGAAACTTGGTGAAAACTTAGTGTAACTCTGTGTAACAAAAAAATATGTCAAAAATTCAAGAAGAAATCAAAAAACGAATTCTCGTGCTCGATGGAGCTATGGGAACGATGTTGCAACGTTATAAATTTGAAGAAGAAGATTTTAGAGGCGAACGTTTCAAAGATTTTCCACACCCATTAAAAGGAAATAACGATTTACTTTCCATCACCCAACCCGAAGCTGTAAAATCAGTTCACCGTGCTTATTTTGAAGCTGGTGCCGATATTGTAGAAAC
This sequence comes from Flavobacteriaceae bacterium, assembly GCA_003963025.1. Lineage (GTDB taxonomy): Bacteria > Bacteroidota > Bacteroidia > Flavobacteriales > Flavobacteriaceae > Flavobacterium. Next base: position 13,750 of record RXJZ01000130.1, on the reverse strand, counting down.
CAATACTTTTTCGGGAACTACTATCGGAATGGCGGATTATCACATGGAAGATTTAGTCTATGAGTTGAATTTTCAATCCGCAAAAATTGCTCGTGAAGTTGCGGATGAATTTACCGATAAGCCAAGATTTGTAGCTGGTTCTATCGGACCAACCAACCGAACAGCATCAATGTCTCCTGATGTAAACGACCCAGGATTTCGAGCTGTGAATTTCGACGACCTAAAAATCGCCTACAAACAACAAGTCGAAGCGTTAATCGATGGCGGTTGTGATTTGCTTTTGGTAGAAACGATTTTTGATACGTTAAATGCAAAATCCGCTTTGTTTGCCATCGAAGAAGTGAAAGAAGATCGTAATTTAGATATTCCTGTAATGGTTTCGGGAACCATTACCGATGCTTCTGGAAGAACACTTTCGGGACAAACGGTAGAAGCTTTTTTGATTTCGATTTCACATATTCCGTTGTTGAGTGTGGGGTTTAATTGCGCTTTAGGAGCTGATCAATTGAAACCGTATTTGAAGCGATTAGGAAATAATACGTCATTAAATATTTCAGCCCATCCCAATGCAGGTTTACCCAATGCCTTCGGACAATACGACCAAACACCAGAAGAAATGCAACAATTAATTCGCGAATATTTACAAGAAAATTTAGTGAATATCATCGGTGGATGTTGCGGAACGACTCCCGAACATATCAAATTAATTGCTGAGGTAGCAAAAGAATTCAAACCAAGAGAAAGCGTTTTGGTTTAAGCAAAGAAATACAATGAAAAACAATATTATAAAAATACAATTCGAAACATTTTTACAGTCGCAACGATCTTGGGTTTGCCAATACGTTAGCAACAGTAAATCCTTTTGGAAAGATGTTGCGAAACATTATAAAAGAATAAGTAATGAGTTATAATTCCGATAAATTTTTAAAATTATCAGGTTTAGAACCTTTGATTGTAACTCCAGAAACCAATTTTGTAAACGTTGGAGAACGAACAAACGTAACCGGTTCTAGAAAATTTCTTCGATTAATTAAAGAAGAAAAATACGATGAAGCTTTAGAAATTGCACGTGCTCAAGTAGAAGGTGGTGCGCAAATCATCGATGTCAATATGGACGAAGGAATGTTGGATGGCGTTTATGCGATGACCAAATTCCTAAATCTAATCGCAGCCGAACCCGATATTGCCCGAGTTCCAGTTATGATTGATTCTTCGAAATGGGAAATCATTGAAGCGGGTTTAAAAGTCATTCAAGGAAAAGGTGTGGTGAATTCGATTTCGTTAAAAGAAGGAGAAGCTACTTTTATTCATCATGCTAAATTAATCAAACGTTACGGAGCTGCGGTAATTGTTATGGCTTTTGACGAAAACGGTCAGGCGGATACTTATGAAAGACGTATCGAAATCTGTAAAAGAAGTTACGATATTTTGGTGAACCAAGTGGGTTTTCCAGCAGAAGATATCATTTTTGACCCCAATATTTTTCCAGTTGCAACCGGAATGGAAGAGCACAAACTAAATGCTTTAGATTTCTTCCGAGCTACCAAATGGATTCGCGAAAATCTTCTGTATGCGCATGTTTCGGGCGGAGTTAGTAATGTTTCCTTTTCCTTCCGTGGTAACGATAAAGTGCGTGAAGCGATGCATTCAGCATTCTTGTATCATGCCATTCAAAACGGAATGACGATGGGAATTGTAAATCCAGAAATGTTGGAGATTTACGATGAAGTCGACCCCGTTTTATTGGAACATGTGGAAGATGTTTTGCTAAACAGAAGAGAAGATGCTACCGAACGTTTGTTAGAATTAGCAGAAAGTTTCAAAGGTGATACAAAGTCTAATGAGAAAGCTGTGGCTGAATGGCGAAACGGTTCGGTTCAAGAGCGATTAACGCATTCCTTAGTAAAAGGAATTGACGAGTTTATCGAAATTGATGTGGAAGAAGCACGTCAGTTGGTTGAAAAACCTATCGAAGTTATCGAAAATCACCTGATGAACGGAATGAATGTGGTTGGTGATTTATTCGGAAGTGGAAAAATGTTCTTGCCTCAAGTAGTGAAATCGGCTCGTGTAATGAAAAAAGCAGTGGCTTATTTACTTCCTTATATTGAAGCTTCAAAAGAAGGAAAATCGTCTTCGGCAGGAAAAGTATTGATGGCAACTGTAAAAGGCGATGTACATGATATTGGTAAAAATATTGTTTCTGTAGTTTTAGCGTGTAATAATTTTGAAATCATTGATTTAGGTGTGATGGTTCCACCCGAAAAAATCATTGAAACTGCGGTTAAAGAAAATGTAGATATTATAGGTTTGAGTGGTTTGATTACGCCTTCGTTGGACGAAATGGTGTATTTGGCCAAAGAAATGGATAAATTGAATATCAAAATTCCAATCATGATTGGAGGCGCAACCACTTCTCGTGCGCACACCGCTGTGAAAATTGCTCCAGAATATAAGGAAACGGTGGTGCATGTAAACGATGCATCTCGAGCAGTAACTGTTGCAACCCATTTATTACAATCAGAAACGAAAGTAACTTATGCACATTCGCTTCGAGAAGAATATGATAAGTTAAGAGAAGGGTATTTGAATAGAAGCAAAGAGAAAAACTTCTTGTCTATTGAAGAAGCTCGCAAAAATAAATTCAAAATCGATTGGAATACTTACGAACCTGTAAAACCAAATTTCATTGGAACAAAAACTATTGAAGTTGAACTTTCAGAATTAGTCGATTTTATTGATTGGACACCATTCTTTCAATCGTGGGAATTGTATGGGAAATTTCCAGCGATTTTAATCGATGAAATTGTAGGCGAGCAAGCGACTCATTTGTTTGAAGATGCACAAAAAATGCTTTCTCAAATTGTTAAAGACAAATGGTTTACCGCAAAAGGGATTTTAGGAATTTTTCCAGCGAATACAATCAATCACGATGATGTAGAACTTGTCATTTCGAGCGGAGTCGAGAAGTTTCTGACTTTAAGACAACAATCTCAAAAAACGGCTGGAGCTCCAAATATCGCATTAGCGGATTTTATTGCTCCCAAAGAAATTGGTAAACAAGATTATATTGGGTGTTTCTGTGTGTCAACAGGTTTTGGAGTTGATGAAAAAGCTTTAGAATTTGAAAAGCAATTAGACGATTACAATTCAATTTTAGTAAAAGCTTTAGGAGACAGATTAGCAGAAGCTTTTGCGGAATATTTACACTTGAAAGTTCGTAAAGAAATTTGGGGTTATGCTTCAGATGAAGTTTTGTCAAACGATGAATTAATAAAAGAACAATATCAAGGAATTCGTCCGGCGCCAGGTTATCCAGCTTGTCCTGACCATTTAGAAAAACCAACAATTTGGAAATTATTAAATGTAGAACAAGAAATAGGAGTGAAGTTAACCGAAAGTATGGCGATGTGGCCAGCAGCTTCGGTTTCGGGTTATTATTTTGCCAATCCAGAAAGTAAATATTTTGGTTTAGGAAAAATTAAAAAAGACCAATTAGAAGATTACGCCAAAAGAAGAAATATTAGTGTTGAACAAGCCGAAAAATGGCTATCACCCAATTTAGCAGATTAAATAAGTTTATAGTTTATTGTTTATGGTTAAAAGTTGGAAACCACAAACAATAAACAATTAACTACAAACATAAAACATGAAAGTAACAGAACATATACAAAACGCAAATGGAAAACCTTTGTTCTCCTTCGAAATTTTACCACCCTTAAAAGGACAAAACATTCAATCGATTTTTGATAGTATTGATCCATTGATGGAATTTAATCCGCCATTTATTGATGTAACGTATCATCGTGAGGAATATGAATTCAAGGAATTAGAAAACGGCTTGCTTCAGAAAAAAGTAGTAAAAAAACGTCCGGGAACGGTTGGGATTTGTGCCGGAATTCAGAATAAATACGAAGTAGATGCTATTCCACATATATTATGTGGTGGTTTTACTAAAGAAGATACTGAAAATTTATTGATAGACTTGGATTTCTTAGGAATTGATAATGTTGTAGCGCTTCGTGGCGATGCAGTAAAAAGCGAAATTTATTTCAAGCCCGAAAAAGAAGGTCATGCCTATGCTTCGGAATTAGTAACACAAATAAGCAATTTGAATAAGGGAATTTATTTGGACGAAGATTTACAAAATTCAACTAAAACCGATTTTTGTATCGGAGTGGCTGGTTATCCAGAAAAACACATGGAAGCACCCAGTATGGATAGCGATATTCATTTCTTGAAGCAAAAAATTAAAAATGGTGCCGATTATATTATTACTCAGATGTTTTTTGATAACAAAAAATTCTTCGATTTTGTTGCCAAATGCAGAGCGGCTGGAATTACTGTTCCAATTATTCCGGGATTAAAACCTATCGCAACGAAAAAGCAATTGAATTTAATTCCGCATCGTTTCAAAGTTGATTTACCTGACGATTTGATTATGGCTGTGGTGAAAGCAAAAGATAATTATCACGTTAAACAAATTGGTATTGAATGGTGTACACAACAAAGTAAGGAGCTAATTGCTGCTGGTATTCCAATTTTACATTATTATTCCATGGGAAAAGCAGAGAATGTAAAAGCGATTGCTAAAGAAATTTTTTAATTACAATTATCTTGTTATTAGCCCAGTTATTAAATTACTAGTTTGTTTTTCTGGTAATAGCTTGTGGATACAATTTATTTTTTGTAACTTCATTCCAAGAAAATTAAGTTATTATGAAAAATTTAGTATTCACTTTCGTAATAGTACTCGTATCTCAAATGGGATTTGCGGGTGAGTTAGACTCTATTTTAAGTAAAGCTAGAGCTTTAACTAATAATAAAGATTACACCGAAGCAATTTTAGTATATGAAAATTATATTAAAGTATCTAAAGGTGAAAATTTAAAAGAGGTATATATAGAATTAGCAAATTGCTACTTCTATTTAGGAAAAAAACATGAAGCAGTGAATAATATAAAAACCGCTATTGTGAAACATGGTTTTACAGAAGAAGATTTTATTTATAATTCTGTACTAAATGAAAAATTATCATCTTACGCTCTTTCCGTTTTGTATGATGATTATTATAAGCTTAGAAATAAGTATTTGGCAACTTTAAATTAAGTTTAGTCAATTGATAAAAAAATCTCCTTACAAGATCTTGTAAGGAGATTTTTTTATTTCTTCCCAGTTTTCTCTCTGAATATCTGTTCAAGGTTTTTACTTTTCAATACAATTTGTAAGGTTCTTAATTGATGTTCTTGAGCAAAATCAAACAATGATGGACGCATATCCGTAGCTGAATTAAAAGTTAATTCCCAAACTAAATCATGTGTGTTTTTTGCTGATTTTAAATTAGGTAGAGATGTAAAAATAGTTTCATTTACTTTTTTATCGAATTCTACTTCAATAATTTGTTCTGCTTCTTCCTGAACAAGATTGTTTAATTTTTTATCGGTAACAATTTTACCTTTGTCAATAATGATAATTCTATCGCATATCGCTTCCACTTCTTGCATAATGTGCGTTGAAAGAAAAACGGTTTTATTTTTTCCAATGTTTTTTATCAAATCACGAATTTCTACCAATTGATTTGGGTCTAAACCAGTCGTTGGTTCGTCTAAAATCATCACATCTGGATTGTGTAATAAAGCCGTTGCTAATCCAACACGTTGACGATATCCTTTTGATAATTCTCCTATTTTCTTATGACTTTCTGGTGTTAACCCTGTTAAAGCAATTACTTCGTCAATTCTAGATTTCGCAACTTTATGTAAATCGGCATTAAAAGCCAAATATTCTCTAACATATAAATCTAAATAGAGTGGATTATGTTCAGGTAAATACCCAACCGACTTCTGTACTTCTTTTTGTGCTGAAGTTACATCGTATTCGTTTACAACTGCAGTTCCGCTATCTGCTGTTAAATAAGTGGTCAAAATTTTCATCAAAGTGGATTTTCCGGCGCCATTTGGACCTAAAAAACCTACAATTTCTCCCTTTTTTACAGAAAAGCTAACGTTATCTAACGCTTTTTGTAATCCGTAATTTTTTGAAATATTTTGAACTTCAATCGACATATGATATAAATTTTAGCAAAAGTAACTTTTTTTAATTGAACTCAAATTGATTTAAAAAAGTATTTACTGTTTGAAATTTCTTTAAAATTTTTCGCTTTTCAAGGCTGTTTTTAATTTAATTTTATAATTCTTAAGCATAATTAATTGTAATTTTGCACGCAATTGATTATTATGGAAAATAAAAAAGAATTACGTACTTGGTTAGATGATTTTCAATTGAATCACCCGCTTGTAATTGCAGGACCTTGTAGCGCAGAAACTGAAGAACAAGTTTTAAAAATAGCACATGAATTAAAGAATTCTGATGTTTCTATTTTTCGAGCGGGAATTTGGAAACCTCGTACACGGCCAGGTGGATTTGAAGGTGTGGGCGAAATCGGATTGAAATGGTTGCAAAAAGCAAAGGCAGAAACTGGTTTGTTAATGGCAACGGAAGTTGCTACGGCAGCTCATGTAAAATTGGCATTGGAACACAATATTGATGTGCTGTGGATTGGTGCCAGAACTACCGTAAATCCTTTCGCAGTTCAAGAAATTGCAGATGCTTTACAAGGAACAGATAAAATTGTTTTATTAAAAAATCCAGTAAATCCCGATTTATCTTTGTGGATTGGCGGTTTAGAGCGTTTGTATAATGCGAATATCAAGAAATTAGGAGTAATTCACAGAGGATTTTCTACTTACGAGAAAACAAAATACCGTAATAATCCTGAGTGGCAAATTGCTATTGATTTACAAAATCGTTTTCCAGATTTGCCTTTGATTTGCGATCCTTCTCACATTACAGGAAGACGAGATATGATTCAAGAAGTGTCGCAACAAGCTTTAGATTTGAATTATGATGGATTAATTATCGAAACCCACATTGACCCAGATAACGCTTGGAGTGATGCTGCTCAACAAGTTACTCCAGCTACATTAAAACAAATGTTTGTTGATTTACGTGTGAGAAAAGTCACAGATGATGAAAGCGAGTACAATCAAAAAATGGCAAAACTCCGCATGCAAATTGATGAATTTGACGAAAAGCTGTTAGAAATTTTAGGGAACCGAATGAAAGTTGCTGATAAAATTGGTTTATTAAAGAAAGAGAAAAATGTTGCCATCTTACAAAATCAACGCTGGAACGAAATTCTTGGTAAAATGATTTTAGAAGGCCAAGAGAAAGGGCTTAGTAATGAATTTGTAATGTTATTATTTAAGGCTATTCACCAAGAAAGTATTACACATCAAGAGAAAGTTATAAATAAGTAAAAAAAAATTGTTAATTGTTTTTTTTTTGCTTTGTTGAAATTTAATATAATCTTATGAAAAAAATAATTTTATTCTTAGTTATTACTTTGTGTTCACTAAGTCAGTCTTTTGGGCAGTTTAAAATGCCAAAAACGGAAGATTTTGAATTAGTTAATAAGTTGCCTATTGTTGTTTTGCTAAAGACAGAAAAAGATGAAAATGACATTCAATACAACAAATTTGTTAAAAAATATGTTGAAGAATTTTTTGGAGCTGAGAGGGTTCATGCTTTCTTAAATTTCAAAGAATTTAATAAGTTCATTAAAGATAAATCTAATAAAAACAAGTTTAGTTTTATTGGATATGAGTATGTTATTAATAGAAATCCTTCAAAAGGATTAACAATGGAAGGAATAGATTATGTTAATGTTCATCAAATATTTTTAGGTATTTGCGGTAAAAATTTTATGACTAACTATGGTTATTTATCTGCAATTGTCTATCCAGATGGTCAAAAAAATCTACTTAAGAAAAAGGAAAAATTCACGATAGATGAGAGTTTAATGAAATTTGCATTGACATATTTCAAAAATCAAATTAACGATGTGTTAAGTGGGGATGAAGCTTCATTTACTTATTCACTCTCCGATTTAAATAAAAACGCGTCAAACTTAAAAAATCTTACCCTTTTGGTGGATAAAAATATTGTTGATGAGAAGTTTTTAGAAGATTTAAAAAAGAATTATTCTTATAAATTTGAAATTGTTGATTCAGAGAGAATTAAAAAAGCAATTTTAGAGAACGAGAATGGTGTTGCCTTTTTTCACAACCATTTTCAACCAATGGCAAGCAGACAATTCGCGAATTTATTACATATTTATCAAGCAAGTGATTTAAGAGTTCTTTACTTTACCCGAAAATAATAGCAAATTGCAAATTGGAAAGCAAAAATTGATAGTTGATGATAGGAAAGATTGTGTTGAAAAGTTAAATAGTATAATTGAATGAAAACCATGAAAGGACAATCATTTGGTTGTCCTTTTTTATTTACTGACTAGTTGTATGTAAAATGATTTTAGAAGGCGAAGAAAAATGATTGAGTAACGAATTTGTTATGCACTTGTTTAAAGCGATACATTAAGATAGTATTAATCGCCAAGAAAAATATTTGAATCTTAACTTTTTAAGTGTTATTTTTGTAGCAATTTAAACCTGTTAATTATTTTTATATGAAAAATGTATTTATATTATCGTTATTTTTATTTAGTTTAATTGGTTATTCTCAAAAGCAAGTTTTTGAGAGTCCAAAATTTAAGACAGAGATTGTCAAGCACAAATTAGTTGCAATTTTACCGTTTAATGTTAAAATAACTTATAAAAAGCAACCGAAAAATTTTGATGCTGAAGCTAATAGACAACAAGAATTAACAATGTCTAATTCTATTCAGTCGAGTATGTACACATTTTTGTTGCGTAAAAGTGATAAATATTCTGTTAGTTTTCAAGATGTAGATAAGACTAATGTATTACTGAAAAAGGCAGGAATTGAAGATAAGCTTGATGAAATGACAAAAGATGAAATTGCAAAAGCATTAGGTGTTGATGCAGTAATTAGTGGCACTTTTGAATCACATCAATCAAAATCAGAAGGTGCAGCAATTGCTTCAGCAGTACTTTTTGGAGGATTTGGAGGCAAAACAGGAAGTGGAAGTTTAACTATGTTAATTCATAATGGGATTGACGGAGAATTATTATGGAGGTTTTTTAAAACAATGGATGATGGTATAGGAACATCAACTGATGATATTGTAGAAAGTATGATGCGAAAAGTTTCAAGAAATTTTCCGTATTTGAAGTAAAAATAAAAAAAGGACAATCATTTGGTTGTCCTTTTTATTTATAAATTTTCACTAGAAACACTATCTTTGTTGAAATAATTATTTAGTTATCCTGAGCTTGTCGAAGGGCTGACTTCTAACTTCTAACTTTGCATGACAGGAATCGTTTATAAATCTACCGGAAGTTGGTACACCGTCAAAACTGAAAATGGTGCCTTTTTGGAGTGCCGTATAAAAGGTAAATTTAGAATGAAAGGTATTAAAAGTACCAATCCTATTGCGGTGGGAGACGTTGTAGATTATGATATTGAAAATACCACTGATGAAACTACTGGAGTAATTACAGCGATTCACGATAGAAAGAATTATATTGTTAGAAAATCGGTAAATTTATCGCATCAAATGCATATTATCGCATCTAATATTGACGTGGTTTTTTTATTGGTAACCATCAATAACCCGCCAACAACCACAAGTTTTATCGACCGATTTTTAGTTACCGCTGAAGCTTATGGAATTGAAGCTATAATTGTTTTTAATAAAATTGACACGTTTGATGACCCTACATTAGACGAGCAATTGTATTTACAACATGTGTATACTTCAATAGGCTATAAATGTTTACGTGTTTCTGCTAAAGATGGAAAAGGAATTGACGAACTTAAAGCATTAATGAAAGGCAAAGTTTCGATGTTCTCAGGACATTCGGGCGTTGGAAAATCAACTTTGGTAAACACTTTAGAACCAGGATTAAATTTAAAAACCAAACAAATTTCGGAATCTCATTCGCAAGGAAAACACACCACAACGTTTGCAGAAATGTTTGATTTGTCTTTTGGAGCCAAAATTATAGATACACCTGGAATTCGTGGTTTTGGAATTGTCGACATGGAAAAACAAGAAATTGGTGACTATTTCCCTGAATTTTTTGCTTTGAAAGATCAATGTAAATTCAATAACTGTTTACATAAAGATGAGCCACATTGTGCTATTAAAAAAGCGTTAGAGAGTGACGAAATTTCATGGTCGCGCTATAAAAGTTATACCCAAATTTTAGAAGGCGACGAGGAACAATATCGTGCAGATATTTATGATGCCGAGCGAAAAAATAGTGATGAAATAAGAAATTCCTAGATTTCGAAGTCTCATAGATATTTTAAACAAGCAATAATTTGCAAATATTTTTTGCAAAAAAATACAGAAATACGGATTTTCGTAAATAAATTCTGTTATTTTTTTTATTTTTGGTGAATGAAAGCAGTTATTCAAAGAGTTTCTCATTCATCAGTAAGCATTAATAATCAAATTGTAGCTCAAATTCAAAGTGGTTTGTTAGTTTTAATTGGTGTTGAAGATGCTGATAACAAAGATGATGTTCATTGGTTAACTTCAAAAATCGTGAATCTTCGTATATTCCCAGATGAAAATGAAGTAATGAATTTATCATTAAAAGATATTGATGGAGAAATGATTATAGTTTCTCAATTCACCCTACATGCATTAACTAAAAAAGGGAATCGCCCTAGTTATATTAAAGCTTCAAAGCCAGAAATTGCTATTCCACTTTACGAATCTTTTATAAAAGAAATGGAAGTGGAATTAGGTAAAAAAGTGCAAACTGGACAATTTGGTGCGGATATGAAAGTAAGTTTGGTTAACGATGGTCCAGTTACTATTATAATTGATACAAAAAATAAAGAATAATAATAAAGTAAATTCTAATGTTAAAAAAAATATTGTTTTTTCTTCTTTTAACTTCATTTTGCTATTCACAAGATTTTAGATTATCAGCGTTGTCTATTTCAAAAGAATTAACTGAAAATGCGAATAGTGTAGTTAGAGATCAAAAACTTGAAATTGCCATTTCTTCTTTAAATCAAATGCAAATTAAGAAGAAAAAAATAATATCAGTTCTAAACAGTAAAGGTTTAAATAATGTAGATGCTGTGGAATATTATGACAAATCAACAAAAGTCAAATCAATTGAAGCTACTATTTACAACTCTTACGGAGAAGAAATAAAAAAAATAAAAAGAAAAGATTTTCAAGACCGAAGTGTTGTGGATGGCTTTTCGGTTTTAACAGATGGTAGGATATTGTATTTAGATTACACACCTATAGCCTATCCTTTTACAATTGTTTATGAAAGTATTGTTGAAAGTAACAATACAGCATTTATTCCTTCTTGGTATCCGCTGGATGATTATTATGAAAGTATTGAAAAATCATCAATTAAAATTGAATACATAAAAGCATTAGGGTTTAAGTTCAAAGAAAATAATTTTGTTGGCGATAAAATAAAAAAAGAAGAAAAAGAAAATTCGATTACATATACTGCCGAAAATATTTTTGCAGAAAAACCTGAAGAATACTCTCCAATAATTGAAAAAAAATTTCCTATTGTTGTTTTTGGATTAGATAAATTTAATTTAGAAGGTTTTGAAGGTAGCGCTGTTTCTTGGGAAGAGTTCGGAAAATTATGGTATAAAAATTTAGTCTCCGATTCGGAAGAGATTAGTTTGGAAACAAAAGCAAAAATTAATGAACTTGTAAATAATGAAACGGATGTTTTAAAAAAAGCAAGAATAATTTATGAGTTTGTTCAAAATAGAACTCGTTATGTAAGTGTTCAATTAGGTATAGGTGGATGGAAGCCAATGAAGCCAATAGATGTGGATAAATTAGGATATGGTGATTGTAAAGCCTTGTCTAATTACACTCGTGTTTTATTAAAAAATGTTGGAATAGACTCTTACTATACTGTAATATATGGTGATAGTAAAAAGAAAGATTTTGATCAAGATTTTGTTTCTAAACAAGGAAATCATGTTATATTAACAATCCCTTATCAAGACAAAAATATTTTTTTAGAATGTACAAATCAAAACGTTCCGTTTGGTTACGGAGGTACATTTACAGACGATAGATTTGCTTTGTTAATAAAGCCTCAAGGCGGGCAAATAATAAAAACTAGTTCTTATTCCGAATTAGATAATTTACAACAAATACATGCAAAAATGTCATTTGATACGAATGGAAATTTAGAAGGAAATATTAAGATTGTTTCTAAAGGAATTCAATATGATGATGTGTATAATATTCAGAATAGTTCAAAACAAGATATTGAAAATTATTATTACCAATCAAAATTTCCATGGATTAATAATATGAAAATTGAGTCGTTTACTTTTAATAATGATAAGGATAAAATTGAATTTACAGAGAATTTAAAAGTAAAAATTGAAAAAAGTTTAGTCAAAACCAATAATGTTAATTTGTTCTCATTTAATATATTTAATAAATTAACATCAATACCTCAACGATACAAAAACCGAAAGTATCCTCTAGAAATTAAGAGAGGATATTCTGATGAAGACATTGTAGAGATTGAGATTCCATCTACATTTAAAATAGAATCAATCCCTGATGATGTAATAATTGAGAATAAATTTGGGAAATATCAGATGGAGTGTAGGGTAAAGAATAACGTGTTTATTTACAAAAGAGTAGTAACAATTAAACAAGGAGTTTACGAAAAATCAGAATACGAAAATTATAGACAATTTATTGAACAAATCGTGAAAAATGACAACGCAAAACTTACAATTAAAGAATAATAAAATGAAATTTATGAAAACTAAACTATTGATTTTTTTACTTTTTACAACATTTATATATTCTCAAGAATATGAATTAGGCAAAGTTACAATAGCTCAACTTGAGGAAAAATATCACCCTAAAGACACTTCTGCAGTTGCGGCAATTTTATTTGAAAAAGGCAAAACTTCTTTTAATTATGAAGAAATGAATGGTTTTTCAACAACAACAGAAGTCCTAGTTAAAATTAAAATTTATAAAAAAGAAGGTTTTGAGTGGGCAAATAGAAAAATTAGACACTATATTGATGGAAAGAAAGAAACGGTAAGTTTTTCTAAAGGTGTAACGTATAATCTTGTGAATGGGGAAATTGAAAAGACAAAGCTTAAGTCTAGTGGTGAATTTACAGAAAAAATTAACAATTTTTGGTCTGAAACAAAAATTGTTATGCCTAATGTAAAAGAAGGTTCAATTATTGAATATGCTTACATTATAAAATCACCTTTTATTTCAAATTTTCCTGAATGGTCTTTTCAAAAAAATATTCCAGTAAATCACTCAGAGTACACTACATTAGTCCCTGAATATTTTGTATACAATACCTTTACTAAAGGTTTTAGTAATATCAAAGTCACAAGAAATTCAGATAATAGAAAAATGCCATATTCTTACTCATATGTAGATGCAAGTAGAGCGGGTACGGCTAAATCGGAAAGAGTTACTACCGAACTTCAATTTGTTGAAAACAGCACTAATTACATTGCTGAAGATGTTCCTGCATTAAAAGAGGAGTCTTTTGTTAATAATATAGATAATTATTCATCTAGTATCTTACATGAATTATCTATGACAAAATATCCAAATTCACCAACTAAATCATATTCATCAGATTGGGAGTCTGTCGTAAAAACAATTTACGATAATGAGGATTTTGGAGGGCAATTAAATAAAGCAAATTTTTATGAAGAGGATTTAAATGCTTTGTTAAAAGATATAACAACTACTGAAGATAAAATA
>RXJZ01000220.1 GCA_003963025.1 Flavobacteriaceae bacterium | reverse complement strand
TGGCCAACTTTTCCATAGTGCTCCACTCTTCACATGGTGGCACTTGTGGTTCTGCAATTTGTACTTCAGAAGCATCTCCAAACAAACTTACTTGTGATGAATTTTCGTTTTCTTGAAATTTCGAACCATAACGAATCGCCTTTTCTAAAAACGTAATTCCGTCGCCATCATGATGAAAATATTGGGCACGATGGGTTTCTGCAAAACCATCAAAACCTCCGGCTAAAGCTAAGTTTTCAAATGCTTTTTTGTTAGCCGCACGTAAATCAATTCGTTTAGCTAAATCAAAAATGGATTTGTATTTTCCATCTTTTCGGTTATCGATGATGGTTTGAACTGCTCCTGCACCAACCCCTTTAATTGCTCCCATTCCGAAACGAACCGCATAATCTTCATTTACCGTAAATTTATAGTACGATTCATTTACATCTGGACCCAAAACGGCTAATCCCATGCGTTTACATTCTTCCATAAAGAACGAAACTTGTTTGATATCGTTCATGTTATTCGAAAGCACCGCAGCCATATATTCCGCAGGATAATGCGCTTTCAAATACGCAGTTTGATAAGCAATCCAAGCATAACAAGTGGAGTGCGATTTATTGAAGGCATAACTCGCAAACGCTTCCCAGTCGGTCCAAATTTTATCTAATTTTTGTTCGTCGTGACCATTGGCTTTTGCTTGATCGATGAACTTAGATTTCATTTTATCCAAGACATCTTTCTGTTTTTTACCCATCGCTTTACGAAGTACGTCGGCATCACCTTTAGAGAAATTTGCCAATTTTTGCGACAGAAGCATCACCTGCTCTTGGTAAACGGTAATTCCGTAGGTTTCACCTAAATATTCTTCGCAAGCATCTAAATCGTAGGTAATTGGTTCTTCTCCATTTTTTCTACGAACGAAAGAAGGAATGTATTCCAATGGTCCCGGACGATATAATGCATTCATGGCAATTAAATCGGCAAAAACTGTTGGTTTTAAGTCCTTCATGTATTTTTGCATTCCAGGCGATTCGTATTGGAAAACCCCAACGGTTTCACCTCTTTGAAATAACTCGTATGTATTGGTATCGTCAATTGGAAATTCGTCAGGATTCAAATCGATTCCTAGACGATATTTTACCAATTTCACCGTGTCTTTAATTAAGGTTAGGGTTTTTAATCCTAAGAAGTCCATCTTCAACAAACCAGCGCTTTCCGCTACCGAGTTATCAAATTGGGTTACATATAAATCGGAATCTTTGGCAGTGGTTACGGGAACGAAATTCGTAATATCATCAGGTGTAATAATTACACCACAAGCGTGAATTCCGGTATTTCGCATCGAACCTTCTAACACTTTTGCTTGTTGAATGGTTTCTCCTGCTAAATCTTCTGAATTGGCAATTTCGATTAATTCTTTAACTCGGTCAAATTCTTCCGAACGTAATGCTTTTTTGACTTCGGATTCGTCTTCAGCTAAAAATCTTGCTAAATTCCATTTTGATGGCATCATGCCTGGAATCAATTTGGCAATTCTATCAGCTTCAAAAAGTGGTAAATCCAATACACGAGCGGTATCTCGAATTGCCGATTTCGTAGCCATTTTACCATAGGTGATAATTTGCGCTACCTGACTTGCTCCGTATTTATTGATTACATAATCCATAACGCGACCACGACCTTCATCATCAAAATCGATATCAATATCGGGCATGGAAACACGGTCGGGATTTAAGAAACGCTCAAAAAGCAAATCATATTTAATTGGGTCGATATTCGTAATTCCTAAACAATATGCAACGGCCGAACCTGCAGCCGAACCACGACCTGGTCCAACAGAAACATCCATTTTTCTAGCTTCGGCAATAAAATCTTGTACAATTAAGAAATAACCGGGATAACCTGAATTGGAAATTGTAAGTAACTCAAAATCTAAACGTTCTTGAATATCTGGTGTGATTTCGCCATAGCGTTTTTTTGCGCCTTCCATCGTAAGATGTTTCAAATACGCATTTTCTCCACGAACACCTCCATCGATTTTATCTTCTTCTACTTCAAATTCGTCAGGAATTTTAAATTTTGGAAGCAATACATCGCGATATAAAGAATACGGTTCGGTTTTATCGATGATTTCTTGAATATTGATAATCGCTTCGGGTAAATCTGCAAAAAGTTGCTTCATTTCGTCACCCGATTTGAAATAATATTCTTGATTTGGTAATCCATAACGATAACCACGTCCACGACCAATTGGTGTTGCTTGTTTTTCACCATCTTTTACACACAACAAAATATCATGCGCATTAGCATCTTCTTTATTAACGTAATAGGTATTGTTAGTCGCGATTAACTTCACATTGTGCTTTTTCGCAAAAGCTATTAAGGTTTGATTAACGCGATTTTCGTCTTCTTGTTTGTGACGCATTAATTCCAAATAGAAATCGGAACCGAATTGTTCTTTCCACCAAATCAAAGCTTCTTCGGCTTGACTTTCTCCAACATTCAGAATTTTACTAGGAATTTCTCCATATAAATTTCCAGAAAGCACGATGATATCTTCTTTGTATTGCTCCACGATTTTTCTATCAATACGCGGAACGTAATAGAAACCATCGGTGTAAGCAATTGAAGACATTTTGGCTAAGTTATGATAGCCTTTTTTATTTTTTGCCAACAGAACAACTTGATAACCGTTGTCTTTTTTGGTCTTATCTTTATGATCGTCACAGATATTGAATTCACAGCCTACAATGGGCTTGATTACTGTTTCTGTCGGTTCTTCTCCGTTTTCGACTAATTCCTTATTCTTAGCTTCAGCAGCTTTGTTGTGATTTAAAACGGCACTTACAAAATGAAACGCACCCATCATATTACCAGTATCGGTCATAGCAACCGCTGGCATTTTGAATTTTGCTGAAGCTTTCACTAAATCATTAATCGCAATAGTCGATTGTAACACCGAAAACTGCGTATGATTGTGCAAGTGTGCAAAAGCAGCGTCTTTTAAATCGGATTTTACTTCTTCTGAAATCGTAGTTTGAACTTCCTCTTGTTCGATTTTTTTCAAACGCGCTCTGATTTCGTCAGAGGCTTGTTTCAGATTGATATGTTTTAATCCGATTAATTGGATTTCGCCTAGATTTTTTTCTCGGAAACTTCTGAAATATTCTGGTGTTACATCTAACTCTTCTTTTGTAAAAACTTCTCTTTTAATTAACTCAAGAAAACAACGAGTTGTAGCTTCCACATCAGCAGTTGCATTATGTGCTTCTGCGAATGGTTGATTGAAAAGATATTGATGTAATTCGGTTAATGTTGGTAATTTGAATCTTCCTCCTCGACCGCCTGGTAATTTTAATAAGTTGGCGGTGATTTCGGTACAGGTATCCAAAACCGGCATTTTAGTCATATCAGAACCAATATTCATACGATGGAATTCACATCCCATAATATTAACATCAAATCCTACATTTTGTCCAACGATGAATTTTGCTTTTGAAAGTGCGATGTTGAATTTCTCTAAAACTTCAGATAAGAGAATTCCTTGCTCCATTGCTAACTCGGTAGAAATACCATGAATTCGCTCGGCATCATAAGGAATATTGAAACCTTCAGGTTTTACCAAATAATCTTGGTGTTCGATAAGATTTCCCATTTCGTCATGCAACTGCCATGCAATTTGTATACAACGAGGCCAGTTATCGGTATCGGTAATGGGTGCCGACCAACTGCGAGGTAATCCTGTAGTTTCTGTATCGAAAATTAAGTACATCTATCTGATAATTAAGCTTTAGAAAAATTAAAAAGCTGATTTTGAATAAAAACAAAAATACATTTTAAGTTAGTTAATGGCAATTTAAGTTATCAACAAAACAAAAAACCACCTGAATTGCTCCAGATGGTTTTAATCTATATTTAAAAAAATTAGAAACTTCCTAATGGAACTTTGTAAAAAACACCTTCTGAAAAAGTAACAACCTCGCCT
>RXJZ01000168.1 GCA_003963025.1 Flavobacteriaceae bacterium | reverse complement strand
CAGAAGTTCATACCTAAAAATTTTTGGCGAATTTACAGTGGATATACCAATAAAAATATGATAATTGTTAGCTTTCCAATTCTAACTGGGTTGAGATATGAAAAATAGCATCGCCTTGGTAAATAATCGGAGCGTTATTTACATTGATGATATAACCTTCATGTGATGCTTTTACTTTATGTTCGATTTTTCCATAAGGATCAGAAATAGTAGCTAATAATTCGCCTTTTTTGACAAAACTTCCAATTGTTGTTAAACCATGAAACATTCCAGAATATTTGGCTCTTATCCAACTCGATTTTTCAATGTAAATAGTTTTATTTTTAGTATTTGTTACTTTCTTTCTCGGATTTAGCATTTCTAAATGGTTTAGAAATCGTTTAGTTCCTTCCACCGCTTCTTCGGTAACTTGAAGATTTAAATCCAATGATTTTCCGCCTTCAAATAACAACATCTTAACTCCTAATTTATCGCAAGAATTTCGAAACGAACCCGAAATATTCTTCGAATACAAAGTAAAAGGCGCATTGAAAACATCGGAAAGTTCTTTAAGTTCTGGATTTTCAGGCACAATTCTAATTTGTGGGGCATTAAATCGGCTTGCACCACCCGCATGAAAATCAATCGCATAATCCACGTGCGGAATAATGTCTTTCAAAATGTAATAAGCAAAACGACTCGCTAATGAACCTGTTTTACTACCTGGAAAAACCCGATTCAAATCGCGACCATCAGGAAATTCACGTGTTTTATTGATGAATCCGAAAATATTGATAATTGGAATGCAAATTATCGTTCCGCGTTTTGGTTTGTTGATTTTTTGAACAATTAACTGACGCACAATTTCAGTTCCATTGATTTCATCGCCATGCAAACATGCGGTAAATAAAACCGTTGGGCCATCAATTTTTGAACGTTCCACAATAATGGGAATTTTCAATTTGTTCATGGTGTGCAACTTGGCAATTTCCATGTTAATGGTTTTGCTTTCGCCCGCTAAAATGGTTTCTTTTAGTATTACAAGTGGTTTTGAGGCTGTCATTTTTAAAATCTAAAGTGTTAAAAATACAAAAACAATTGTCATTTGGGAACACAGATTTAAGAAATTTAAGAAATTGAAAAAATCTTTGTGCTCCTTATGTCTTCTTCGTGCCTTTGTGGTTAAAAACTTTAAGAATTCAAAAACAATTCTCTTATCTTTGTTCTTTACTCTTTTTTTAAAAAATGCAAACACCAATAGAACTTCAAATCCAAACCTTGCCTGATAATCCGGGCGTATATCAATATTTTGATAAGGATGGAAAAATTCTGTATGTTGGAAAAGCGAAAAATCTAAAAAAACGCGTTCAATCGTATTTTACCAAGAATCACGACAATTATAAAACGTCGGTTTTGGTTAAGAAAATTGTAACCATAAAACACATTGTCGTTCCCACAGAGACCGATGCGTTATTATTGGAAAACAATCTTATAAAAAAGCTGCAACCACGATATAATGTGTTGCTTCGTGATGATAAAACCTATCCTTGGATTTGCATTAAAAACGAACGATTTCCAAGAATATTCTCTACCCGAAAAATGATAAAAGATGGTTCGGAATATTTTGGACCTTACACCAGTTTTAAAACCGTTCATACGATTTTAGATTTAATTAAAGAATTATATCCACTTCGGACTTGTACTTACGATTTGTCTAAAGCAAATATCGATTCGGGAAAATTTAAAGTGTGTTTGGAATATCATATTGGCAATTGCAAAGGACCATGTGAAGGTTATGAAACGGCAGAAAACTATCAAAATCAAGTCGATAAAATCCGTCAAATTTTAAAGGGAAATTTCAAAGAAAGTTTGAGAGATTTCAAAAAATTAATGACCGATTTGGCCATGGAAATGAAGTTTGAAGAAGCGCAAAAAATCAAAGAAAAAATCGAGGTTTTAGAAAATTACCAATCGCGTTCTACTGTTTTGAATCCGAAAATTACCAATTTGGATGTGTTTTCTATTATTTCCGATGAAACGATGGCGTATGTGAACTTTTTACAGATTTCGCATGGAGCCATTGTACGTTCGCATACGTTAGAATTAAAGAAAAAGTTAGACGAAACCAACGAAGAATTATTGGAATTAGCTGTGGTAGAATTGCGTGAGCGTTTTCATTTGAATGCACGTGAAATTGTGGTTCCTTTTCCAATTGATTTGGGCGAAAATATTAAAGTTACGGTTCCTCAATTGGGCGATAAAAAGCAAATTTTAGATTTATCAGAACGTAACGCTAAATTTTACCGATTAGATCAATTAAAACAAATTCAGATAGTCGATCCAGAACGTCATACGAATCGTATCATGGCGCAAATGCAGAAAGATTTGCGTTTATCGGTAGAACCAAGACATATCGAGTGTTTTGATAACTCGAATATTCAAGGAACGAATCCCGTTTCGGCTTGTGTGGTGTTTAAAGATGGGAAACCGAGTAAGAAAGATTATCGTCATTTTAATATCAAAACGGTTGAAGGTCCCAATGATTTTGCTTCGATGGAAGAAGTGGTGTACAGAAGATACAAACGCATGCTAGATGAAAATCAACCTTTGCCACAATTGATTATCATTGATGGTGGAAAAGGGCAATTGTCTTCGGCTTTAAAAAGTTTGAACGATTTAGGTTTGAGAGGTAAAATTGCCATCATCGGAATTGCAAAACGTTTGGAAGAATTATTTTATCCGGGCGATTCGGTGCCGTTGTATTTGGACAAAAAATCGGAAACACTTAAAGTGATTCAGCATTTACGAAACGAAGCACATCGATTTGGAATAACACATCATCGCGATAAACGAAGTAAATCAGCTTTAACGAATAGTTTAGAAAGTATACCAGGAATTGGAGAAAAGACCATGATTACATTAATGAAACATTTCAAAAGTGTTAAAAGATTGCAAAATGCCGACGAAAAAGCAATTTCTGAGGTTGTAGGTATTTCAAAAGCCAAAAAAATTTTCGACTTTTACAAGACAATTCAATCTGAAAAGCAATAATGAAAATTTTCTTCTTGTTTATAAGCCTACTATTTTTAATCCAAGTTAGCTTAGGACAAGAAAACCCGCAACCAAAAGTAGGACTTGTGCTTAGTGGTGGTGGTGCAAAAGGATTGGCGCATATTGGTGTGCTCAAAGTAATTGATTCATTAGGAATAAAAGTCGATTATGTGGCAGGAACTAGTATGGGCGCTATTGTGGGTGGCTTGTATGCATCGGGTTACAATGCAGATCAATTAGATTCTATTTTTTCTAATGTTGATATTGATGCTTTGCTTCAAGATTATACCCCAAGAGAAGCCAAATCTTTTTATGAGAAGCGAAATGATGAAATTTACGCTTTAACACTTCCTTTTAATAAGTTCAAATTGGGATTACCATCAGGGTTATCAAAAGGATTGTACAATTTTAATTTACTTTCTTCTCTTACTCAGCACGTGAGTCACGTTCGTGATTTTGATGAACTTCCAATTCCTTTTTTATGTATTGCCACTGATGCTGAAACAGGAGAAAAGGTAGTTTTAGATTCAGGAGTTTTAGCTCAAAGCTTGATTGCAAGTGGTGCTTTGCCTACATTGTATAGCCCAGTTGAAATTAATGGTAGGGTTTTAATTGATGGTGGTGTTGTGGATAATTATCCAATTGAAGAATTAAAAGCAAGAGGTATTGATATTGTAATCGGAGTAGATGTTCAAGATGGATTAAAAACAAGAGAGGAATTAAAAGGGGTAACATCGGTTTTAGCGCAAATCAACAATTTTTCCATGATTGAGAAAATGGAAGGAAAGCAAAAAGCTACCACAATTTACATCAAGCCAGAAATTAAAGGCTATAGTGTTGTAGATTTTGATAAAGGACAAGAAATTATTGGGAAAGGGAAAGAAAAAGCATTAGGAATGATTAATCAATTATTGCCATTAGCTAATTTTGATAGCCCTAAAAATGCTAGAACCT
>RXJZ01000211.1 GCA_003963025.1 Flavobacteriaceae bacterium | reverse complement strand
AACTCAGAAAAATCAAGCCAAAAAAATTGAAGAAACTGAAAAGTTAATCGAGAAATTTAGAGCCAAAGCTTCTAAAGCATCGATGGCGCAATCCTTGATTAAAAAATTAGATAAAGTAGAACGAATTGAAGTCGATGAAGACGATAATTCGGTGATGAATATTTCATTTCCAGTTTCGCAAACGCCAGGAAGAGTAGTGGTAGAGGCGGAACACGTTACCAAAGCGTATGGTGATAAAGTAATCTTAAAAGATATTTCGCTTTTAGTAGAACGCGGAAGTAAAGTAGCGTTTGTTGGGCAAAATGGTCAAGGAAAATCTACGTTTATGAAAGCGATTGTGAATGAATTTGAATACGAAGGCACAATAAAACTTGGACATAATGTTCAGTTAGGTTACTTTGCTCAAAATCAAGCAGAATATTTAGATGGAGAAAAAACATTGTTAGATACAATGTTAGAAGCCGCAACCGATACGAATCGTTCAAAAGTTCGTGATATGTTGGGTGCATTTTTATTCCGTGGTGATGAAGTAGAGAAAAAAGTAAAAGTACTTTCGGGAGGCGAGCGAAATCGTTTGGCGCTTTGTAAATTGCTTTTACAGCCGATTAATGTCTTAGTAATGGACGAGCCAACAAATCACTTGGATATTAAGTCTAAAAACGTTTTAAAAGCCGCTTTACAGCAATTTGAAGGAACATTGTTGTTAGTGTCTCACGATCGTGATTTCTTGCAAGGAATGTCAAATATAGTATACGAATTCAAAGATCAAAAAATCAGAGAATATTTAGGCGATATCAATTTCTTCTTAGAACAGAAAAACGCTATGAATATGCGTGAAATTGAAAAGAAAGATGTCGTAGTGAATACGCAAACTCAAAACGCGAAAGCTGTAAAAAGTATCTCATACGAAGATCAAAAGAAAGCGAAAGCATTACAAAACAAGCTGAGTAAAATCGAAAGTCAAATTCAGCAATTAGAAAAAGCCATCCAAGCAGATGATAAATCGCTGGCTTCAAACTACGATAAACATATCGAAGATGCTACGTTTTTTGCAGCTTACGAAAAAAAGAAAAAAGAGTTGGAACAACTTTTAGAAGATTGGGAAAACGTGCAATTAGAAATTGAAGAATTGAATAGTTAATTACAGAACCACAAATTATAGCAATTCAAAAGTAAACAAGCAATCGCAATAATAACTATAATTATTGAGATTTTATTTTTTCTAATAAATTTTGTGAACGCTAACTTCATATTTTTAATTGTTTTATGAAATAAATATCAAGCTATCTTCTTTCATTTAAAATACGATTTTTGTCGTATTTTTAGAATTGAATAGTGGGCAACCTTTCATTTATTCTCTTCATTTTTTCTTCTAACGTCAATACGAATTTTTGATGACTTTCCGTATTCGGATTAAACGGACGATGTTGCAATCCTTTTTGAATAGAGCAAATCTCATTCATCAATCCAAACACCGATTCAGAAACATAATTTTCGAAGAATTGAATCCAGATATAATCGATTGCAGTTTGATTCGGATGCAACATATCTTCAGCATAAAAACGATAATCGCGCAATTCGTCCATCATAATTTCGTATGCAGGGAAATAGGTGATGGGTGATGGGTGATGGGTGATTGTTTTGTGAATTGCTGCAATCAAATGCGCTTTACTTAACGTGTTTTCTGTAAATCCATCCTTTATATGGCGCACCGGTGAAACCGTAAAAATGAAATTACAATTTGGATTCACCGAAAATATTAATGAAATAATACTTTGTAAACTTTCTTCGGTTTGATGAATCGACAACAATTCTTTTGTAAACTGCTTTTGCGGGACTTTATGACAGTTGGCGACAATTTCGTTTGTTTCTATATTTCGATACACCCAAGACGTTCCTAACGTAATTATAATGTGTGTTGATTCGTTTAATTGTTTATTTGTGGAATGGATTATATCGTTTAAAGATTCTAAAAAGGCATCTTTATCCGAATTTGACAGTTCCGAATGTACTTCATAGCAATGCCATAAATCGTTATGAAAGAAAATATCACTTTCGGTAAACTTTCTGTTTTCTACCGAACGTTGAATTAATTTTTCTAAAGAAACCGCATTAAAAACAATTCCAAACGGATTGGTAGTAGCTTGAAATTTAAAATAATCAAACTTTTTACCCATATTCTCAGCAAAACAAGAACCTAATAGCAAGATTTTCGAATCATAATCGATTGGAAAACTGCTTTTTTGAACGGGTATTTTGGTAGTAAATTGCAAATCAGTTGGGTTTAAAGTTCAAATTTAAACTACTTTTTACAAAAAACGAGTATTTTTACTCAAGATTTAATGCAATACAAATGATTGAAAAAGAATACATCGAACCAAATGAAGGTTTCTCTCAAACCGTTTTAGTAAAAACTGGAAATTTCAAAACGCTTTACATTTCGGGACAAATTGGTCATGGTAATGATTTAGAAGCGCAAACGATTACTACATTTCAAAATTTAGAAATGCAGCTCCAAAATTGCAATGCGACTTTTAAAGATGTAGTAAAAATGAATACGTACATCGTAAATTTCAATCCTGAAATGGATTTACCTGTTTTCAGAAAAGTTAGAAAAGAATTTCTTGGAACTGAAAATTATCCAGCCAGCACTTTAGTTGGCGTAGAAAGTTTAGGAAGAAAAGAATGGCTGATTGAAATAGAAGCAATTGCAGTAGTAGAATAAAAAAATCCCGATAAGGTTTGAAGTTTATCGGGATTTGATTTTTTTTATTTAAAGATTTAGTTATAGAAATACTGAGCCGTTGAATTATTATCACTATTGTTGAAATCAATATATGTTTCTGTAGTTGGCATGTTATTTCCGTTGTAAGTATATGTTGATCTTTCTTCTAGTGTATTATCAATTTTGAAATCTAAAGAATTACCAGCTATACCTGGGTATCCTCTTGTGTAAGAAGGTGTGCCTATGATAATTTTATAAAAACCTGTTACATTCGCAAAAGGACTAACTTTTAAATCAAATGTACTTTCTTCAACCCAGCTTACTTCAAAATCTGTTCCCGGATTTTCAGTAATTTCTTTTTTGTAAGGTTGATTTCCATTAAAGTAAATTGTACCAGAAGCTTTTGTAGTGCTATTTGCTATTGTAGTAAAAGAAACTGTTCCATTTGAGTTATAAGTAAAGTTATCAGTTTCTATATCCCCATATTCATCTGTTCTGATTGATTTGATTAATCTGTTGTTAGAATCATATTCATAATCAATAACTTCTTCAAAACTATCTATTCCGTCATCAAAAAAATACTCTTCTTTTGTTATTAGATCACCTGTATAAGTGTAGATTGTTTCGTCTCTTAAATCTAAATCCGAACTTACGCTTACAATTTTATTTCCATTGTATTCAAAGTCAGTTGTTTCAACTGTTCCGTCGTCATAAGTTTCGATTATTTTAGTTAATAATGTTCCTGAAGAATTATTCGAATCATCTTCACTTGAACAAGAAGTTAAAGTAAGTGCAACTGCACTAAAAAGGTAAAGTAGTTTTTTCATTTTTTTGTTTGTTAATTAGTCAGCAATATAGAAAAAACCTACAAAGATTTTATCTCAATGTAGGTTTTTTTAATAATTTAGAATGTTTCTGTTTTATTTCACAAACGTTATTGCTTTCTCCAACGCTTCTTTAATTCCACTCATATTCTTTCCTTTTCCTGAAGCGAAGAACGGTTGTCCACCACCGTTTCCGTCGATTAGTTTTCCTAATTCTCTGATGACGTTTCCAGCGTTTAATCCTTTTTCGGCAACCAATTCTTTAGAAATGTAGCAGTGAATATTCGGAGCATTATCTTCAATCGAAGCTAAGAATACAAATGCGTTTGGTTTTGAAGTTCCGATAGCTTGTGTTAAATCTTTAGTCGAACTCATAGATAAATCTACTTGTTTAGCTAAAAATTGAATTCCGTTGATTTCCTGGAAATCGGCAACCAACGTATTTTTTAATCCTTCTATTTTTTCTTTAACTAATTGCTCTAATTGTTTTTTCAATTTCGCATTGTCATCTTGCAATGAAGCCACCGATTTTAAAACATCTTGTGGGTTTTTCAATACTTCTTTGATTTCAGCCAAAGTATTTTCTTGATTTTTATAGAAATCTTTCACTGCATCGCCTGTTATGGCTTCAATACGACGAATTCCAGCTGCAACAGCTCCTTCAGAAACAATTTTGAAATGCCAAATATCAGCCGTGTTTTTCACGTGAATTCCACCACATAATTCTTTACTATCTCCAAATTCAATCATACGAACATTATCGCCATATTTCTCTCCAAATAATGCCATTGCACCTTTGTCTAATGCTTCTTTGATTGGAATATTTCTGTGTTCTACTAATTGCAATTGTGCTTCAATTTGTTGATTCACACTTGCTTCAACTTGACGTAATTCTTCGTCTGAAACTTTAGAAAAATGCGAAAAGTCAAAGCGTAAGTAATTTGGATTAACTAACGAACCTTTTTGTTCTACATGAGTTCCTAAAATGCTTCTCAAAGCCAAATGCATTAAATGCGTAGCCGAGTGATTTTTAGAAGTCGAAGTTCTTAAATCGGTATTTACTTTCGCAACAAATCCAGCTTCCACATTTTCAGGAAGTTGTTTTGCGAAATGTAAGATTAAGTTGTTTTCTTTTTTAGTGTCGATAATTTCGATAGTTTCATTTGCCGAAACTAACGTTCCTTTATCACCCACTTGTCCACCACCTTCTGGATAGAACGGCGTATTATCTAAAACAATTTGGTATAAAACACCATCTTTTTTAGAATCTACTTTACGAATTCTAGTGATTTTAACGTTGTTTTCCGTTTGGTCATAACCAACGAATGTTTCAACGTTTCCGTCAATTAAAACTTTCCAGTCGTCAGTTGTTACTTCTGAAGCCGCACGAGAACGCGCTTTTTGTTTTTGTAATTCAGTTTCGAATTCGGTTTCGTTAAACGAATAGCCTTTTTCTTTTAAAATCAAAGCCGTTAAGTCTTTCGGGAAACCAAATGTATCGTACAATTCAAATACTTTTTCACCCGAAACTTCTTTTCCAGATGTTTCAGCAACTACTTTATCTAATAATTGTAATCCTTGTTCCAAAGTTCTTAAGAAAGAAGCTTCTTCTTCGCGAATTACATTGGTAACCAATTGTTGTTGCGATTTAATCTCAGGGAAAAATTCGCCCATTTGATTCGCTAAAACTTCCACTAATTTGTTGATGAAAGGTTCTTTTGTTCCTAAAAAAGTAAATCCGTAACGAATCGCACGGCGTAAAATTCTACGAATTACATAACCAGCACCTGTATTCGAAGGCAATTGACCGTCAGCAATAGCAAAAGCTACCGCACGAACGTGGTCTACAATTACACGAATCGCAATATTGGTTTTGTTTTGTTCTTCTGATATATTTTTAACTTCGTTTGAAGTGTATTTTAATCCTGTAATTTCTTCAACTTTCGCGATAAGCGGCGTGAAAACATCCGTATCGTAATTAGAAGTCACGTTTTGCATCGCCATACACAAACGCTCAAATCCCATTCCGGTATCAACGTGTTGTGCAGGTAATTTTTCTAACGAACCATCCGCTTTACGGTTGAATTCCATAAATACGTTGTTCCAAATTTCCACTACTTGCGGATGATCAGCATTTACTAAATCTCTTCCCGAAACTGCCGCACGTTCTGCATCCGCTCTTAAATCGATATGAATTTCCGAACACGGACCACACGGACCTTGGTCGCCCATTTCCCAGAAGTTATCTTTTTTATTTCCTAAAATAATTCGGTCTTCCGAAACATATTGTTTCCAAATATCAAATGCTTCTTTCTTGAAATAATCGCCAAACGACCAGTTACCCAACATTTCAAACATGGTGTGGTGATAGGTGTCAAAACCTACATCTTCTAAATCATTGTGTTTACCAGAAACACGAAGACATTTTTGCGTATCGGCAATTCTTGGACTTTTTGGAGTTCCATTGCCTAAAAAATATTCTTTGAATTGGGCCATTCCCGAGTTGTTGAACATCAAAGTTGGGTCGTCTTTTAAAACGATTGGCGCAGAAGGAACAATTAAATGTCCTTTTGATTCAAAAAAATTCAGGTATGCTTTACGAATGTCTTGCGATTTCATTATCAATAATTTAGATCTGTTTTTTATTTATTTATTGTGATGCTAGAACGAAAGGAAATGTTCAAAAAAATAGTTCAACTAAAAATAAAATAGCTAAAGAATGAAACATTTCTTAAATTTGTTCGTATAACTTATGTCAACCAATAAATTTGGCACAAAAATAGTATATTTTCACATATGTCGAAGGTAAAATATTATTACGATTCAGAAAATTTAGCATACAAGCGCATTCTGCCTAAAAAGAGAAAGAAATTTGCTTACGTAATGCTTTTTTTATCGTCTTCGGCATTGTTTGGATTTTTGAGTTTTATCTTGTTAATCAATACAAGTTATTTTGAAACGCCAAAAGACAAGATTCAAGCAAGAGAAATTGAAGCCTTAAAATTGAATTACACCGTTTTGAATAAAAAGCTGGATTTGATGGATGATGTTTTGGAAGCGATTGAAAATAGAGACAACAATATTTATCGTATTTATTTTAACTCGACACCTATTTCAGAAGAAGAGCGAAAAGCAGGATTTGGAGGAGTTAACAGATACAAAGATTTGCAAGGTTATAATAATTCAGAGTTAATGGAAAATACTACAAAACGAGTAGATATACTAACAAAAGAATTAGTAATTCAATCGAAATCGTTAGATGAAATTGTGGCTTTAGCAAAACAGAAAGAGAAGTTGTTAGCGGCTATTCCAGCAATTCAACCTGTTAAAAATGAAGATTTGAAACAAATGGCTTCTGGTTATGGATATCGAAGTGATCCATTTACGAAAATCAGAAAATTCCATTATGGAATGGATTTCACAGCAAGAACGGGAACACCTATTTATGCCACTGGTGATGGAGTTGTTTACAAAGCAGACGGCTCTTTGTCAGGTTATGGAAATCATATTGAAATCAATCATGGTTTTGGTTATAAAACGCTATATGCGCATTTAAGCAAATATAATTGTCGACCTGGTCAACGTGTGAAACGTGGTGATATCATTGGTTATGTGGGAAGTACGGGAAGAAGTCAGGCACCCCATTTACACTATGAAGTCTTCAAAGGAAGCGAACGCGTAAATCCGCTGAATTTCTATTATGGAAGTATTTCAGCAAAAGAATATATAGAAATTTCAAAATTAGCGAACCAAGAAAACCAATCGCTAGATTAACGATTTTGGAAGTTTTGAACTTGTAATTGAATTTGAACTTGAACTTGAAAAATGCATCTAGAATTAGCACCAAATAAAAGATATTACAGCATTGGCGAAATAGCTAAGGCTTTTAACGTAAATGCGTCTTTAATTCGTTTTTGGGATAAAGAATTTGATATTCTAAAGCCAAAGAAAAACGCTAAAGGAAATCGCATGTTTACACCAGAAGATGTAAAGAATTTGCAATTGATTTATCATTTGGTAAAAGAGCGCGGATTTACCTTAGAAGGTGCTAAAACGCATTTAAAAGAAGGTCAGAAAAAAACGCTAGATAAATTTGAAATTATCAGCAAATTAGAAACGATTAAAGCACAATTGAATACAATTAAAAATCAACTATAAACAATAAATTAAACTTTTAAAACTTAAAAAAATGATGAGAAAATTTTTGCCTTATTTGATAGGTGGAGGATTGTTGTTAATCCTTGTATTTTGGTATATTAGTGTTAAAAATGGAGCGATTACAGTAGATCAAGCTGTTAAGAAAGAATGGGGTAATGTTGAAACTTCATATCAAAGAAGAAATGACTTGATTGGTAATTTAGTTAAAACGGTAAAAGGAGCAGCTGATTTTGAAAAATCAACTTTAGAAGCGGTAATTTCAGCAAGATCTAAAGCTACATCGGTAACAATTGATCCAACAAATATTACTCCTGAACAATTTGAGCAATTTAATCAAGCACAAAGCGGTGTTACTTCTGCATTATCAAGATTATTGGTAACTGTTGAAAAATATCCAGAATTAAGAGCAAATGAAAATTTCAGAATGCTTCAAAATGAATTAACTAGTACAGAAAATCAAATTTTAACTGCTAGAACTCGTTTTAATGAAGCAGTAGAAAAATATAACAACTATGTGTTGAAAATGCCAAGAAGTTTTATTTTATCTGATTACAAAGAAAAAGCTTTATTTAAATCTGTAGCTGGTGCTGAAAAACCTGTTGAAGTAGAATTTGACTTTAATAACGAGAAAAAATAATGTCTAAAACAGAAGATTTCTTATCAAAAGCAGACGAACAAGAAATTGTTCAAGCGATTATTGAAGCGGAAAAAAACACTTCGGGAGAAATCAGAGTGCATTTAGAAGAGCATACCCAAAAATCACCTCTTGACCGAGCTCAAGAGGTTTTTTTTGAACTCCACATGCACAATACACAGGACCGAAACGGAGTATTGTTTTATGTAGGTGTTTCGGATAAAAAGTTCGCTATAATTGGTGATGAAGGTATTGATAAAGTAGTGGAAGCTGATTTTTGGGATGGTACTAAAGACGTTGTAATAGCTAATTTCAAAGAAGGAAATTTCAAAGAAGGCTTGGTTGAAGGAATCCTAAAAGCCGGTGAACAATTGAAACAATATTTTCCTTATCAATCAGATGACACCAATGAATTGTCTAACGAAATCTCAAGAAGTTAATATGAAAAAGTTATTTTTATTTGTATTAGCTTTTAGCGGATTGATGGCTCAAGCCCAGTTTGATATTCCGAAAAAACCTAGTTTTCAAACCAGTGTTTACGATTATGCCGATGTTTTAAATCCGACAGAAGAAAAAGAATTAGAGAACAAATTAATTCGTTATTCGGATTCTACTACGACTCAAATTGTAGTCATCACAATTGATGATTTAAAAGGAGAAGATATTGGTATTTTAACTCCAAAATGGGGACATGAATGGGGTATTGGTCAAGAAAAAGAAGATAACGGAATCCTGATTTTACTTTCCAAAAACGATAGAGAAATTTGGATTTCCCCAGGATATGGAGTAGAAGATAGATTAACTGCTGGTATCAATGGAGAACTTATTCGAAACATTATCATTCCTGAGTTCAAAGCCGGAAGTTATTATAACGGTTTAGACAAAGGTGCCGATGCTATTTTTGAAGTTTTAAAAGGAAAATATAAAGGTTCTAGGAAACAATCTGGCAAGGATTTCCCCATTTTACCAATAATCATTTTTGTTTTTATCCTAATATTGATAATTTCAAAAGCGAGTAAAGGAGGAGGAAACTCTGGCGGAGGTTCACGTGGTTTAGATTTAACCGATATTATTATTTTGAGTAGTCTTGGAAGAGGAAGTGGTGGCGGAAGTTTCGGTGGCGGTTCATCAGGAGGATTTGGTGGTGGCTTCGGCGGTGGCGGATTTTCTGGTGGAGGTGCTGGCGGAAGCTGGTAATTTAAAATTGAATTCCAAGACTTTGTCATTTCGATGAAAGAGGAATCTCCTAAGAAGCAGGCTTACTTTGAGCAAAGCGAAAACAAACTTGTACTTGATTTTTGAACTTATATATTAAAACAAAAAACTCGTTAGCAATACTAACGAGTTTTTTGTTTTTTATTTCTGTCTAAAATAAATATCAATCGGAACACCACTAAAATTATAGTTTTCTCTTAATTTGTTTTCAATAAATCGCTTATACGGATCTTTCACATATTGTGGTAAGTTCGCAAAAAACACAAACTGAGGCGTTGGTGTTGGCAACTGCATACAATATTTAATTTTGATGTATTTCCCTTTCAATGCTGGTGGTGGCGTTGCTTCAATAATAGGCAACATCAACTCATTGAATTTAGAAGTCGAAA
>RXJZ01000170.1 GCA_003963025.1 Flavobacteriaceae bacterium | reverse complement strand
AAATTTTTGGGCTCCAAAGTTAGTTGTATAAGCATCTAAAGCAATCATATTACAATCTTCATCAATAGCTTTTTGATTGAGATATTCCGTCATGATGCTGCCAATTCCTTTGGAACGAAAATCTTCATGTACCACAACATTATCCATTTCTAGATATTTACCACTCCACAATTTAGTTCCTATCCAAAATCCTGCCAAACCCATCGTGATTCCGTTTTCGACTACGATGAGTTGTTTGTAATTGTGCGGAATCATTTTATCTAATAAATTCCCATAGATTTCTAAAGTATAATCAGAATATAATTGTTGGATGATAGGCAATTGCTCTAACATTTCGGCTTTCGTTCCTAATTCGATTAACTGTGGCATTTTATTTTTGTAATAGATTTTCGTTGAATAAATTTAAAATTCTTCGGTATTCGTCTACCCAAGAATACGTTTCAGTAAAACCGTGTGCTTCTACTGGAAACACAGCTAAATCCCAATCTTTCTTACCTAATTCGATGAAACGTTGTGTTAATCGGATAATATCTTGAAATTGCACGTTATCGTCTACCATTCCGTGTAACATTAACAATTTATCTTGTAAGTTATTGGCAAAATAGATTGGTGAACTTTTCTTGTAGGCTTCAGGATCGGTTTCTGGGAAATTCAAAATGTTTGACGTGTAACCGTGATTGTAATGTGCCCAATCGGTAACCGAACGTAATGCGGCTCCTACTTTGAATTCGCCAGGTTCTGTTAGCAATGCCATCAATGTGATGAATCCGCCATACGAACCGCCGTAAATTCCAACTCTGTTAGCATCAATTCCTAAATTTTGAACCAAATATTTCTTTCCATCCAATTGATCCGATAAATCTTTTCCGCCCATGTGACGGTAGATTCCCGTTCTGAAATCGCGACCGTAACCATCACTAGCTCTGTAATCGATGTCTAAAACCGTATAACCTAAATCGGTAAGTAAATTGTGAAACATGAATTCTCTGTGATACGTGCTCCAATAATTGTGTGCATTTTGCAAATAACCTGCGCCGTGTACAAAAATGACTGCCGCTTTGTTCTTGTTTTCTACTTTTGGTTGATACAAACGCGCGTAAACATTGGTCCCATCTTCCGCTTTAAAAGTGATGACTTCTGGAATTTTACAATTGTATTTTTTGAATTCTGGCGTAGTTGAAAACGTGATTTGTTTCAAATCGGAATTCGGCTTGTTAGCACCAACATACAATTCCCAAGGTTTGTTTTTATACGAATAACGCACCAAAAGTGTTTGCTCGTCTGGAGATAATTCTACTTCGTAGTTACCATCATTCGTTAAAATTCCGGTCATTTTTTTAGAAGCGATGTCCAATTTGTAAAAACTTCTGTTGCCTGGATGTGTTGTCGTGGTTGTTATGTAAAATGATTTTTTATCGTTGGATAGTTTCACTTCACGAACTTCCCAATTTCCTTTTGTTAGCGCTTCTTTTTTCTTGGTTTTGAAATTATACGTGTACAAGTGCGAAAAACCAGTAGCTTCCGATTGAAAATAAAAAGTCGAATTATCAATAAACCCTAAAGTTCCGCTACTGAAACTGTAGCCTGGAATTCCTGGTCCGCCAATCCAAGCGTCGTCTTGTTGGTGGTCTAATTCGGTTATTTTCCCTGAAGCTAAATCCAATTGCACCATCCAACGGTGTTTGTTGTCTTGACTTCTGATTTCTAAAACGGCGTTTTTTCCGTCTTGGCTATAGACTGGACTCATCATTACAATAGCGGTTTCGTAATCTGTTTCCTCTTTTAGATTTTCGTAGTCTTGATAGTATTTTGGTGCATCTTTGATTCCGGATAAATCGGAAAACGAAACGTAATACGTGGTATCTTTTTCAACATTGAAAATTCCGAATTTGTGTTTGCTAAAATTTTCTGTTGAAACTTTTGCTCTTGCTTTTTCTTGACGTGTAAATCCATCATCTGTAATGAAGTTTTCAACGTTTGTAGAAGCTTGCGTTGGATAATCAGAAATTCGAAAGGTTACAAATTTCCCATCTGGTGAGGGTTTAATTTGTTCTAACGATGATTTGTCGTAATAGATTTCTTTGGGGAATTTCTCTTTTTTAGATTTTGATTTTTCTTCATACCATTTTGAAGACGCTTCTTCATCGCGCACAAATTGAAACAATTCTTTTTGTTGGTTTTTTAAGAACGTATCTTCTTCTTTTGAAACTTTATTTTCTTTTCCCGATTTAAAATTGGTCAATTGAACTATCGAAAAATCTTTGGTATTGAATTGATATACATTTCTATTTTGAGGAAAGAAAATCACATCAGCATTCGCACTTCTTTCTACCGAGTTAATTCTATCCGCTAATTGAATGACTTTTTTTGTCTTTTTAGTGGATTTGGTATACGAGTACAAAACGCCTTGATTCGTATAATACACAACATCATAATCTTTCTGTGTATCCATAAAATCCAAATCGTAAATAGGATTTGAAGTCGTTACTTTTTGAGGCGATTTACTCGTTTTGTTCCAAAAATAGGTGCTGTTATCAATTTCATTATTCGGATTCCAATCAAATAAAACGGTTTGCCCATCGATAGACCAACGGTGATTATCAGGCTGGTGCCCGATGAATTCGTCGCCTTTCATGATGTCTTCTAAACGAAGATTTTGTGCCGAAGCCAAAAAGGTAAAAAGTAGTAGAACGAAAGACGTATATTTTTTCATTGGTGAATTGTTATTCTTACAAATATACCAATAAAAGTAAATGAGGAAAAAAAGGTTTTGTTAAATGAAGTTGTGGATTGTAGATGATTTTAATATTCATGTGCTTTACCATTTATATAAAACCATTTTTCACCTTTATTCTTTTTTACTGTATCCCCTACTTTTATTAAATCAAAAATTTCATTATTTGTAATAGCATATTTACCTCCGTTTATAACTATGCTTAAACCACCTCTTTTGCCATAAGAACCATCACGATATTTTGAATCTACAACACCTTCATTTAATTCATAGTCAATAGAATTTTCGAAAATTGCTTCCTGGTTTGACCTATTTATATAATTAATAAACAAGTTTATCAATAAAATGATTATTAAAAAGTACAAAATATAAATAGTAATTACTTTTAGATTTCTTTTTGATAAACTTAGCATATTATAATTTTAAAAGAATTGTTTATTTTTCTCACAAATATAAAACAAAAAGTCCCGAACAAATCGGGACTTTCTTTAATATCTAAATTAAAATTAGTTGTTCAAAGCTTCTGCTCCACCAACAATCTCAAGGATTTCTCCTGTAATTGCTGCTTGACGGGCTTTGTTGTAAGTTAATTTTAATTGGTTTCTTAATTCTGTAGCGTTATCAGTTGCTTTGTGCATTGCAGTCATACGTGCTCCGTGTTCTGCTGCAAATGAATCTCTAATCGATTTGTATAATTGTGTTTTTAATGATTTTGGAATCAAAGTCAACACAATTTCTTCTTTAGAAGGTTCAAAGATATAATCAGAAGCTACTACTTCACCTCCAACAATTGGAGCTAAAGGTAAAAACTGTTGCGTTCTTACAATTTGAGTCGCCGCATTTTTGAATTCGTTATACACGATTTCAATTTTATCATACTCACCTGCCACGAATTTATCCATTAACTGTTGCGCAATTGCAGCTGCATTGTCAAAAGTCAATTGATCAAAAACACTGTTTTGAACGTCAACCACATTGTGTGTTTTACGTAAAACGTCGTTTCCTTTTTTACCGATAGCAAAAACATCCACTTGTTTCCCTTGGTAAGTATCTGCTACTACTTTTACTTGTTTGATAACGTTTGAATTAAACGCACCACACAAACCTCTGTTAGAAGTAATTGCAACGATAAGCACTTTTTTTACTTCTCTTTGAGCTGTAAAAGCACCACCTACTTCTCCTTCAAGAGTTGCACTTAAGTTTTGTAATAGTTCAGTAAGTTTTTCTGCATACGGACGCATAGCCGTAATGGCATCTTGCGCTTT
>RXJZ01000075.1 GCA_003963025.1 Flavobacteriaceae bacterium | reverse complement strand
GCCTAAATCCATCAATAACAATAGGTACAACTATGGGTTTATGCTGTAAAATAATGTGAGCCGTTCCTTTTCTTACTGGTTTAAAAGAACGTGTAGTTCCTTGAGGAAAAGTTATTACCCAACCATCCTCCAAAGCAATTTTAATGTTCTCTGTATCATTTGGATTTACTTCTTTCTTCTCCGTAACATCTTGCCCTTTTGCTCTCCAAGTTCTCTCAACAGTAATAGCGCCAGCATAAGCTAAGATTCTAGGCAGTAACCCCTCTTGCATGGTTTCTTTAGCGGCAACATAATACATATTCAGTTTCGGATTCCACAAATACATTACGTTCTTAATATTATTCTCTCTTCCTTTTAATGCTGCATTAAAAACATGAAACATCGCTACTACATCAGCAAAATATGTCTGATGATTAGAAATAAACAATACATTTTTGTCAGGTAAACTTCTGATAATTTCTGAACCTTCGATTTGTAATTGGTTAAAATAACGATAACGACGGTGTGTTAAAAAACCCGCAATACGAATTAACCAAGTTTTTAAAAACAATATATGTCCGAAAGGATTTCTCTTAAATAATCCCATAATTTTTTATTTTTTTACAAAACAAGAACGCAAAAGTAATAAAATAGGTGACTTTAGAAAGAAAAACAGCTTAAAATCACATTATAAGGTAATAATTTGAAATC
Organism: Flavobacteriaceae bacterium; assembly: GCA_003963025.1. Taxonomy (GTDB): domain Bacteria; phylum Bacteroidota; class Bacteroidia; order Flavobacteriales; family Flavobacteriaceae; genus Flavobacterium. The sequence goes on along the minus strand of RXJZ01000075.1, from coordinate 3,337 downwards.
GCTAAAAATTACATTTACTTAAAGCACATTTTATAGTTTCCTTTAACTCGCTCATCATCATAGCAGTAGCTCCCCAAACAACATATTTATCCACCATAAAAGCAGGCAACTCAATATCCGTTGCGTAAGACGTTGACATTTTGACTTTTGTAATACTTTTTTCGTCTAAAAAATCGGCAATTGAAAATTCTAAAACCCGCTTAACTTCATCCAAATCAGGAATAAAAGTTAATTCTTCATGCGAAATTCCCATAAATGGCGCTACCAAAAAATTACTTGGTGGAATATAAATTTCGCTAAAAGGCTTAATGATTTGAATTTTTTCTGGATGAATCCCAACTTCTTCATGTGTTTCTCTAAGCGCTGTTTCCTCTAAATCAGCATCGAACTCTTCTACTTTTCCTCCTGGAAAACCTATTTGAGAAGAATGAACTCCCGGATAGGAATTCCGAACAATTAAAGCCAAATGCGTTACTTTATTTTTAGGATAAAACAACATCAAAACCGCCGCCTTTCTAGGATTTTTATCGATATAATTTTCCTCCTTTAAATAAGAAATACGCTCTAACGGTGCCATTTTTGCATGTGCATCCGTAGAAAGAAGAGTTTCTTTTTCTATCTTTGGAAGGTGTTTTATAAAATCATTAAAAAGCATACCATCTCAATTTAGCAACCTTAAAGGTAGCTATTTTTTTTCAAACAAAATAAATTTCTAATTCAATAATATGTTCAGTAAAGAAGAAGCACTACAAATAAAAAAAGATTTTTGGATAGCCTTTGCAGAAGAATATCCACGTAAGTGGTTGTTATACAATACCAAAATCAAAGATGTAACCTTCAAATTTTATGTTGACAATAAAAAAGCACAAGTTTTACTCGATATAGAACCAAAAGACGAAGAAAAACGTAAAATATATTACGAGAAAGTAGAATCACTAAAAACCATTCTTTTAGAAGATTATTTAGACGATGTTATTTTTGAGCGTAATTTTTATTTAGAAACAGGAAAAGTAATCAGCCGAGTTTGGGTAGAAAAAACAGGAATTAGTATCAACAACAAAAATACGTGGCCTGAAATTTTTGACTTCTTTGCCGAAAAAATGGATGCTTTTGAGCGCTTTTTCTATGAAAACGAAGATTATATTAAAGATTTAGAAATCAATACGTAATTCAAATACTTTGTAACATTGTTAACACTTTATTTGAATTCTAACCCTTAAATTTGAAAAAATGTTAGCTATGAAATCGTTATTTTTATTAATCGCAATTGTAACTTTACAATCATGTCAATCCCAAACCAAAGAACCTAAAACTATGAATTCAAATTCTAAAAAAACCGAAGCCGAATGGAAAGCACAGCTTACTCCAGAACAGTATGAAGTACTAAGAAACAAAGGTACAGAAAGAGCTTTTACAGGAGAATATTGGGATCATTTTGAAAAAGGAAAATACGTTTGTGCAGGTTGTGGAAACGAATTATTTACTTCTGATACTAAATTTGATTCGCACTGTGGATGGCCTTCATTTGATAAATCGATAAAAGGTTCTGTAGTGTACAAACAAGATTTGAGCTACGGTATGATTCGTACTGAAGTTTTATGTGCTAAATGCGATGGACATTTAGGACATATTTTTGATGATGGTCCAAAAGAAACTACTGGCCAGCGCTATTGTATGAATTCGGTTTCTATAAAATTTGTTCCAGAAACCAAGTAAGAATATGTTGGTCCAAATTGTAAAGCAAAACTTAACTGAAAATTTAACTCTTCTTCATCAATTAACAAATGAAGAACTCACGTTGCCGTTCCCTGAATTAGGCGATGCTACTATTGGCGAACATATGCGACATATCATTGAACTTTTGGGTTCACTATTAGAGAATTATAATACTGGTTGCATCAATTACGATAAAAGGAAACGCGACAATATCCTTCAAACTGACAAATTAGAAGCGATTAAAATCTTAGAAAAATATCGTTTTGAAATTGATAAACCTAATAAGACATTATACTTAGTAAATAATTGTTTCAGCGATACAGAAACGCTTGAAACCAACTATTTCAGAGAATTGCTTTACAATTTGGAACACAGCATTCACCATCAAGCCTTGATAAAAGTAGCATTGTTTCGCTTACCGCACATTAAAATTTCAGATTCTTTCGGAATTGCGCCATCAACTCTAGAATACCGAAAACAATGTGCACAGTAACGTATATTCCAACGAAAGAAGGCTGTATCATCACTTCTAATCGTGATGAAAAAATTACACGTGAAAGAGCACTTCCTCCAACTGAATATCATATTGAAGGAAAAAAAATCACCTTCCCAAAAGACCCAAAAGCAGGTGGCACTTGGATAGCACATAGCGAAACTAAAATTGTTGTTCTACTCAATGGAGCGCAAGAAAAACACCTTCCAAAACCCAATTATCGAAAAAGTAGAGGCTTAGTAGTTTTAGAATTAATAAGTGTAGAAAATTCGCTGCAATACTGGGAATCAGTAGATTTAACTGATATCGAACCTTTCACTATTATCTTGTTCGAAAACAATAAACTAGTTCAATTACAATGGAATGAAGTAGAAAAAACCGAAGAAGTTATTGATGAAAAACTATTTCACATTTGGTCTTCTTCTACGCTATATTTTAAAGAAATTCGGGAACAAAGAAAAACTTGGTTTCACAATTTTATGCAAAATAAAAGTAATCCAACAGGCGAAGAAATCTTACATTTTCATCAATTTACTGAATCTGAAAATAAAGATTTTGGATTACAGATTAATCGTAATAATGTATTAAAAACCATTAGCATCACGCAATGCCAAGTAACTCAGAACAATATTGAAATGCGCTATTTAGATTTATTCGAATAAAAATGACAAAACTGAATCTCTTTCTACATAAACTAATTCATTGGGAATATTGGCCGTATCAAGTGGTTTATATTCCTGTGTACTTTCAATATTTATTTTATGCAGCAAGAACACGTTCGTTTTTTTATTTCAATGCCTCAAATCCCACAATAAAAAATGGAGGCTTTTTCATGGAATCAAAAAAAGAAATTTACGATTTAATTCCATCTGAATATTATCCAAAAACCCTTTTGATTGAGCCTACTGAAACATTAGAAGCTATTCAAGAGAAAATAAAAGAAGCGGCTATTGAATTCCCATTAATTGCAAAACCCGATATCGGTTTAAGAGGAACAGCCGTCAAAAAAATTCACAATACGGAAGAATTAGCAGCCTATTTTTCTAAAGCGAATTTCAATGTATTAATTCAAAGCTTAATCCCTTACGAAAATGAAATCGGACTTTTCTATGTAAAATTGCCTAACCA
>RXJZ01000288.1:4080-4923 GCA_003963025.1 Flavobacteriaceae bacterium | reverse complement strand
TTGTTTAAATTGGATGAATTTTGGGTGTATTCTTTGTATTCGGAAACAGTAAACATTCCGAAAACTATTCCTTTTAATGAATTTCGGAATTTAATATCGCGTTGGATGGCGTTTTCAATATAATTTTCTTTTTTCTCTGGAGAAAGTGTAAAATATACGCCTTTTTGTTTCATGGCGTAATTTCTAAAAACTTCAATAAACATTTCATTTTGGAATTTCAAAATAGGTCGCAATGTCTGATTTTGAAACTTTTCTTCAGAACTCGATTGTTCAGTAATAATACCTATACTACCACCTCTAATTTCTAAAAGCGATTCGTCTTTCGTTTTCATGATAAAGTGAATTTGTTTGAATTAAAGTTAAAAAAAATAACCTCCAATTTCTTGAAGGATACTTTAAGTTATTAAGAATCAGTTGTTAATTACTTTGTTTACTTGGTGAACTGATAAATTCAAATACTTCTAAATCAAAATAAGGCATAGAAGCAATAATATGATCAAAAATATCGGCCATGATATGTTCGTAGTTTAACCAAGTTTTATCTTTTGAAAAGCAATAAATTTCTAATGGAATTCCTTTCTCTGTGGGTTGTAAATGCCGTACCATTAAACTCATATCTTTGTTAATTCCAGGATGTGATAAAATATACTGATTAATATATTTTCGAAACAAACCTAAATTAGTCAAATTTCTTCCGTTTACAATCACACTTTTATCAATTCCATTATTCGAGTTGTATTTGTCGATATCCGCTTGACGATGTTCGATGTAGGAAGTTAAATGTTGAATTTTTTTGAATTTTTCTAATTCTTCAGATTGAATGAATCGCACAGAATTGGCTTT
>RXJZ01000288.1:0-4030 GCA_003963025.1 Flavobacteriaceae bacterium | reverse complement strand
ACATCTCCATCAGCTCCAAATTTTTCCATAGTAATCCAGTCGCCAATATGCACCATGTCATTTACTGAAACGGAAATACTCGCTACAAATCCTAAAATGGTATCTCTAAAAATTAAGATAATAATTGCAGAAATAGAACCAAAAGTGGTTAATAATGTAGTTTTACTTACGTCGAAAAGAATTAATACAAAAGAAATAATTCCAAACAACCACAAAAACAACATGATTACTTGAATGTAACTATCAATCGGCTTGTCACTAAAACGAGGCTTTTGTTTTAAGTAATCACGAAGTGAATTAAAAATACTTCTAGTAATCCATAGGGATAGGATAATGATGTAAATTTTAACTCCTTTTTCAAAAATGTATTCCCAATAGGTAAAATTGTTCAAAATTACAGGAACAGTTTTATATATAAACAATAAGGGAACAAGATGGGCTAAATATTTAGCTGTTTTGTTTGCAACTAAAAAATCATCAAAAGAAGATTTTGTTTTTGCTGCAACAATTGCCAAGAAAATAATAAAGAGCTTTTTGAAAAGATAGTCTAAAATATAAGCAACAACTATTAGAACAACAATATTTATGGCTAAATTCAAATAAGAAGAAAGCGCATCGCTAAAATCGAAACTTTTAAAAATATCGTATGCCCAATTAAAGATTTTCATTAAGTAGTTTGAAGGTATTTTTTTTCAATATAAAAGGTTCCAAAAGGAAAAATAGATGCCAAACAAATAATTACAAATGTTTTAGTATCCCATTTTTGTTCATTCTTTAGCAGAATTGCAAAAGCAATGTACAACATAAAAAGTATTCCATGAGCCATTCCTATATTTTTCACATATATAGGATCGTTAGCCAGGTATTTCATTGGCATAGCAAAAAAATACAACGCTAGAGTTGAAATTCCTTCTAACAAAGCAATAGAGCGAAAAGATTTTATCATGATAAAGCAGAATAAATTACAAATCCGTAAATAGCAAAACGAAAGAAACGAAGTAAACCAAACATAAAGAAATGTCTTCTAGAATAGTTAATCATTCCTGCTGCTAGGCAAGCTATTGCAAAAGGCAAAGGCAACAAAGCTCCAACAGCAATTAAAAAGCCTCCCCACTTTTGCATATTAATAATATGTTTTGACATTTTACCATACAAATACTTATTAATTGAAGGAATTGCCGAAATAGCCATACCCATAAAATAAGCAATTACACCACCTAAATAAGATAAAAATGCTAATATAGATAAGTAGAGTAGAGGTGTTTCTGTATTTTTTGTCCAAGCAATAAAAATATCGGGAGGAATTAAACCCAAGATACTTTCTGAAGCAAGAAATATTGAAAAGATAAAGAAATCACTGAAGTTTTGAGTAACATAAAGCAATGCTTCATTCAGATTAATTACTTTATAATTCACATAAAAAAGAATAGCAACAATAATAGCTGTAGGCAAAATAGCACCTTTGATACCTTGCCAAATAAAGGAATAAAATCCTGTATATTTATAATATTGATGTAGTAATTTAACTTTTGATTTTTTAGTTCTAGACATTGGCTTTAAATTTTAAACAAAATTAGTTGGTTTGAAGAGATAATAACGTTAAGAAAAACAAAAAAATCGGTAAATTTACTTACCGATTTTATATTATGTAAAATAGAATTATAAATTAATAAGCTAAAAATGCTTTATTATATTCTTTTAAATCTAATATATTGTTTTTCTTATCCAAATCAGTTAATAGTGAAAGGAAATAATTGAAGCTTTCTACATTATTTTCAACAGAAATGTTTGTTTCAACTTGAGCGTCTTTGCTATCAACAGGTTCATCATCAGGAATTCCAATAAAAAATCCATTATTATTTTCTAAATGCTGATATGCCAATCGTAAAGCTTTAGTTACAAATGGATTATTTAAATCTAAAGTTATTTCTCTAAGTTTTTTTAAATCGGTTACAATTTCTAAAACTTCAAAATTATCTTTGAATAATTCTTTTTGAATCTTTTCGATTAATTTAAGGGCTTGTTTGTTTTCCATAATTATGTAATAAGGGACTGCAAACTTTATCTTTCTTATGCTTTTACACAAACGTTTTGTAGAGTATTTTTAACCTTTTTTATTATTATTAAATTGAATTATAATATACATTATGTAAAATAGAAAATTTATAACATTTACTTTAATAAGCCATGCAAACTTTGTATCTTCGTTGATAATAATTGAACCGATATGAAAAACCCAATTGCAGAACGCATCACTGATTTTTTAAAGCATTACCCACCTTTTTCTAGTTTAACTTACCAAAATTTGTTGAATATAGCAAAAACTTGTAATGTATTGTATTTGGAAAAAAACCAAATACTTTTTAAAATTAATGATCCAACACATTCTTTTTTCTATGTGGTAGCTTCTGGAGCTGTTGGTTTGTCAGTTACTTCTGATGTAGATGATGTTTTAATTGACAAATGTGATGAAGGTGATATTTTAGGTTTACGTCCGTTTTTTGCTAAGAATAATTACTTAATGACAGCTAAAGCTCGTGAAGAAAGTATTATTTATGCCATCCCAATTGAAACTTTTAAGCCTTATGTAGCGGCTAATCCAGATGTATTGAGTTTTTTATTAGAAAGTTTTGCCTCAAATACTCGTAATCCTTACGATAAAAATCATAAAGGTAAATTAGTTTCGGAAAATGTTATTTATAATGATCAAAATGCTGAAATTCAGTATTATCAACCTATAAAATATACTGCAAATCCTATAACTGCTTCTCCAACAGACATAGTAAAATTTGTTGCTCAAACCATGGCAAGTAGTAAAATTGGTAGCATGATTATACATCATAACCGCAAACCTATTGGTATTGTTACCGATAAGGATTTACGTTCTAAAATTGCTACAGGATTATATTCAATTGATGTTACTATTGATAAAATAATGTCTTCTCCAGTAATTACAGTAGCAGACAACCTTTCTATTGCTGAAGCTCAAATTATGATGTTAAAACACAATGTTTCGCATTTGTGTGTAACTAAAGATGGAACAAATGATTCTGAAATTACAGGTATTATAACAGAACATGATATTGTGGTTGCCCAAGCAAATAATCCTGGAGTACTTTTAAAACAATCAAAACGCGCTCAAAAATCAGCTGATTTAAAAGAAGTCAGAGAGAAATTGACTGATTTAATTCAGCATTCACTTGATAAAAACGTTCCAATAAATCATATTACTTCAATTGTTGGTGAAATTAATTTAGCAATAACGAAACGTGCGATAGAATTAGCCATTGAAAAAATAGGAACTCCTCCTCCAGCCCAATTTGCTTGGATGAATATGGGTAGTCAAGGTAGAAAAGAGCAGCTTTTACTTACCGATCAAGATAATGCTATTGTTTTTGAAGATGTTCCAGAAGAAAAATATGACGCTGTAAAGAATTATTTTTTAGAATTAGCTGAAAAAGTAACGAAAACGTTGAATAAAGTTGGCTACAATTATTGTCCAGCCGAAATGATGGCAAGTAATCCACTTTGGTGTAAATCGGTTACTGATTGGCAACACCAATTTAAAGGATGGATTACCGCACCTGGTGAAAAAGGAATTTTAATGTGTACCATTTTCTTTGATTATGATTTTGTTTACGGAAATGAAGATTTGGTAGATGCAATTAGTAATACGATTCACGAAGAAACCAATGATAATCAGTTGTTTTTTGCTTATTTAGGAGCTGATGCTTTAAAAAATCCGCCACCGCTAGGGTTTTTCCGTCAATTTTTAGTAGAAAGTGATGGTGAACATAAAGATACATTCGATTTAAAAGGAAGAGCTTTAATGCCTTTGATTGATGCGGCTCGAATTTTATCTTTAAGTAAAGGAATTAAGAACGTCTCTAACACTATTTCAAGATATTCCAAACTAGCAGAATTTGAACCACAGAATGCTGCTGTTTATGAAGCTTGTGCCGATGCATTTGCCGAATTATTGAAGTTTAGAACGGAAGAAGGATTGAAAAATGAAAATGATGGTAGATAT
>RXJZ01000065.1 GCA_003963025.1 Flavobacteriaceae bacterium | reverse complement strand
TCGCCACAAAAATCGCCGTAATCACGCAAATTAAATCCACTAAAAGCATCATTCCTAAAGTGTAACGGGTGTTTTTCACGTTGATGCTTCCAAAATAAACGGCAATTACATAGAAAGTCGTTTCGGCACTACATTGGAAAATACAGCTCAATCTTCCCGTTAAGGAATCAGGTCCAAATTGTTTCATCGCATCAATCATAAAACCACGCGAACCACCTGAACTAAAAGGACGCAACATCGCAACTGGAAGCGAATCTGTAATTTCTTTAGCAACACCAAGATGAGCAAATAAAAAGGAAATTCCGTTGGCTATAATTTCAAACAAACCACTATTTCTGAATAATGAAATCGCCACTAACATTCCCATTACATAAGGGAAAATAGTCACTCCGGTTTTTAATCCGTTATTGGCTCCCGCTACAAAAGTGTCGAAAATCGTTGTTTTTTGTTCTACGAATTTCTTTTCTTGAATGAAGGAAAATATCAAAGTTCCACCGATAATCAAGATTAACAATAAGCCCGAAAGGTTAGAAGTAAAGTAATTTTTACCAATTAAATCCAAACTATTTACGTAGAATAATAATCCCACAATCGCTCCGATAACTCCCATTAAAGCCGCTAATAAAGAAGCACTTTTGAAGTTTACTTTTTGTTTGATTCCCACTAAAATGAAAGCGGCAATAGTTCCAACAAAAGAAGTAATAATACAAGGCAACATCACATCTGCTGGATTTGCAGCATGTTCAGCAGCTCGATAACCAATAATCGATGTTGGGATTAATGTTAAACCAGCAGCATGCAAACACATGAACATGATTTGGGCATCGCTTGCTCGGTCTTTGTCAGGATTTAATTCTTGTAAACTTTGCATCGCTTTTAATCCAAAAGGAGTTGCAGCTGAATCCAATCCTAAGAAGTTGGCAGAAAAATTCAACGTCATATAGGAAATCGATTCGTGGTTTTTAGGAATCGAAGGAAAAACTTTCGCAAATAATGGACTTAATTTTTTAGCTAATTTTTCAGAAGCTCCTGAAATGATAAGTAATTCCATAATTCCACAAAAGAAAGCTAAATAAGCAATCAAAGGCAGAATTAAATCAAACAAACTGCTTTTGGTCATAGGAAGTAAACCATCTGCTTTTTGTTTTCCGCTGTAGATTTTTACAGTTTGATTGTTGTAAATATAGGTGGTGTCTGCATCCTTTTCATTTTTATTGATAATGAGTGTTTTGTCTTCCGCTTTTTGGACACTATCTTGAACAAATTGAGGTACTTCTTTTAAATATTTTTCACCAATTAAAAGAGGTTCACCTTGTTTTCCATTCAAAACATAATCAATAGAATAATATTGTGAAGAGAACAATCCGAATACAATAAAAAAGATAGATGATATAAATATCACTAACCAAAATCTGCTTAAAACCATAAATACCTATTTTTTCGTAAATGTAATATTTATAAGTGTTTAAAGAAAATTTAATTTTTCCCTAGTATAGTTCTAATGATTTTACTTCAAGAGATTTATTATTATTGAATTCAATTCGTTTATTTTAATAACATTTTTTTAAAATTATGAAAAAATTATATATTTGTTTTATTAAATGAAACTAATTTGTCCCAAAAAATGAAAAAACAACAATTATTTACTTATTTTATTGTCTTTTTTTGTGTTTTATCTTTTTCACAAACCAAGGAAGATGTTGCTAAAATAACAAAAGACTACAATTTTGCAAAAATTCAGGAAAAGATATCTTACTATCGCCAGTTAGAAGAAAAACAAAGAGCTAAGGCTATTGAAATGGCTAACAAAAATAATTGGCCAATTTTTATTAAAGGAGATGACGGCAGTTTTAAACAATTAATGAACGTTACTCCTGACGGACATCCTATTTATTATGCAACTACAAATGTTAATGCAGCAAAATCCACAAGAGCAAATTTTTTAAACACTGGTGGTGGCATGGGGTTAACTTTAGATGGTCAAGGTATGATTGCTCGTGTTTGGGATGGAGGTACTGTAAGAAGAACTCACAGTGGTTTTGGAGGAAGAGTAACAACTGTTGATGATATTTCAGGAATATCTTATAGCGATCATGCCACTCATGTTACAGGTACAATATTAGCTTTACCCTGGAGTACTGCATCAGCTGGAGTAAAAGGAATGGCAACATTAGCAACGGCAAGAACATTTAATTGGGACAATGATGAGTCAGAAGCCTTATCTGAGGTTTTGGGTGGAATGTTAATCTCAAATCATTCTTATGGGGTTCCAATAGGATCAGGATCATCTATATTGCCTGCTTGGTATATAGGAGCGTATACAGATGCTGCAAGATCTTGGGATGAAATTACATATCTGTCACCCTATTATTTACCTGTAATGTCTGCGGGAAATGATGGGACTAATAATAATAATCCAAATCCAATTGCTATAGGTTATGATAAATTAACTGGAAATAAAACCTCAAAAAATACTCTAATCGTAGCGAATGCAAATGATGCTGTAATAAATACGGATGGTAGCTTATTTAGTGTTTCAATAAATACGTCAAGTAGTCAAGGCCCTACAGATGATAGAAGAATTAAACCAGATATTACAGGAAATGGTACAGGTTTAACATCTACAATATCCACAAGTAACACGGCAACTGCATCATTTTCTGGTACCTCAATGGCTAGCCCTAATGTTGCAGGAACTTTATTATTATTGCAGCAACATCAAAAAAATTTAACAAACAGTTTTATGAAGTCCTCTACTTTAAGAGGTTTAGCGTGTCATACTGCTGATGATGCTGGAAATTTAGGTCCCGACGCTAAGATGGGTTGGGGTTTATTAAACGCAAAGAAAGCCGCAGAAACAATTACCGGAAATGGTTTAACCTCATGGATTTCAGAAGAAAATTTGACACAAGGGCAAACCTTCAATATTACTGTTAAATCAAATGGAGGTTCATCAAACCCATTAATTGCATCCATAACTTGGACTGATTTACCCGGAATTGCAAATAACGGAACTCTGGGTGATAATGATATTACTCCAGTATTAGTTAATGATTTAGATATAAGAATTACAAAAGACGGAACAACTTTTTACCCTTGGAAATTACAATCAAATCCTTCTGCATTAGCTGTTAGAAATGGGGATAATAATGTTGATAATATTGAAGTTATTAAAATAGACGCACCTTCTGCAGGTGATTACGTTATTTCAGTAACACATAAAGGAAATTTAGTTTCAGGCTCTCAAAATTATTCTTTAATTATTACTGGTATTACTTCCGATTTTTCATTAATTTCTAAATCCGAGGATTTAACTTTATGCTCAAATCAAGATGCTGTTTACAATTTTGAATATAAGCAAACGGGATCAATGACAACCACATTTTCAGCAATTGGACTACCTCTTGGAGCTGTTGCATCATTTAGTCCAACTTCTTTAAATACAAATGGAAGTGTTACAATGACAATTTCAGGATTAGCCAATGTACAGCCTGGAATTTATACTGTAGGGATTTCAGGAAACAATGGTTCTGAGATTGAAACAAGATCAAAACAACTTAGAGTTTACTCTAATAATTTTCAACCAACAGTTTTATTATCTCCAGATGCAGGACAAAATAATACTGCCACAACTTTGTTTTTTAATTGGAATTCCGACATAAATGCTGAAAGCTATAATTTACAGCTATCAAATCAATCAGATTTTTCTACATTTTTTGCAAATGTTAATACAAATGCGCCCGGTTATTTGATAACAGGATTAATTCCTAACACAACATATTATTGGAGAGTAATTCCATCAAATCGTTGTGGAGACGGTGCAACAAATTTAGCTTTTGTAAATAGTTTTAAAACAGGAATATTAACTTGCGGTAATACATTTGTTGCAACGGATTTTTCAAATGCAATTATTGGAACTACAGCAAACAGTGTTGCAACAATTCCAATTGAAGTAACAGGAGGGTTAACGATAGGAGATATAAATGTTAACTTAAATTTGACTCATACATATATTCAGGATATGAAGTATTTTTTAGAAGGCCCTTCTTCCATAGGAAGTCCTTTAATAATGTTGTTTGATGAACCTTGTGGAGATAATGATGATATAAATTGTACTTTAGATGATGCCGGCATAAATTTCACTTGTGGTGCTACAGCCCCATCAATAATTGGTAATGTTAAGCCTATCGATTATTTGGCTAACTTAAATAACTTACCAGCTGATGGAATTTGGACTTTACGTGTTATAGATGCATATAATGGAGACGGTGGCATTATTAATAGTGTTTCTTTGTCAATATGTAATATTGAGCAACCGCTTACTGAGTCAAATAATACTTTGTCTGAAATTAAGGTTTATCCAAATCCAGCAAAAGGAATTATTAACATTGATTTATCATCATTGTCTTATTCAAACTCCACTATGTAC
>RXJZ01000057.1 GCA_003963025.1 Flavobacteriaceae bacterium | reverse complement strand
CAAAAGAAAATCCAAACAAATTATTAATCAACAGAGTTCAGTTTTTAAACTCGGTTCGTCGTGTGGCTATTTTTGCTAACAAAACAACGCACCAAATTCGTTTAAAAATCGCAGGAACCGAATTGAATATATCAGCAGAAGATATCGATTACTCAAACAAAGCAGACGAGCGTTTGACTTGTGATTACCAAGGAGACGATATGCAAATCGGGTTCAACTCGCGTTTCTTAACGGAAATGTTGAATAACTTATCAAGTGATGAAATCCAATTAGAAATGTCAATGCCAAATAGAGCGGGAATTTTAACTCCGGTAGACGGCTTAGACGAAGGCGAAACTGTTACGATGCTAGTAATGCCAGTAATGTTGAGCAACTAATTCAAAATATTTGATTTTACAGTTTTAACTGAGAATCTTATTACCAACCTTAACTAACTTAAGAACCACTGAGCTCCGGCTTTAGTGGTTTTTTAATTTTTAATTCATTAGCACGCGGATAAAACGGATTTACAAGCGCGGGTTTTTCTTTTAAACACATAGCCACATAGTTTCTACACCGAGATTCTCAGAGCTTTTTTGAATCGGATTATGTTGAGAGAGCTACACAGAGCATGAAACTTCGCACGTTTCACTTAGATAAGTTAAAAGTTTTAGGAACACAGATTATAATAATTAAAGAAATGGTAATAATCTTTTATGAACTCTTCTAACTAGGTCATACCACTTCAAGCTTACTTATATGACTTATATGTTTCAATAAAAAAACTTCCAACTTCTAACTACTAACTTCTGACTTTGATTTATCTTTGCAAACTAAATTTAGAACATGATTCCACAAGAAACTATAGTTGCATTAGCTACACCGTCTGGAGCGGGTGCTATTGCTATTATTCGATTATCTGGTAAAGACGCAATTGCGATAGCAGCTGAAGTATTTCAATCGGTTTCAGGAAAAGATATTACGAAACAGAAAACGCACACGATTCACTTAGGACATATTGTCGATAACGGCAAAGTGTACGATCAAGTATTGCTTTCTATTTTCAAAGGTCCGAATTCATACACTGGGGAAAACGTGATTGAAATTTCATGTCATGGTTCTACTTTTATCCAACAACAAATTATCCAATTATTGCTTCGTAAAGGCGCTAAAATGGCTCAGGCTGGGGAATTTACCTTACGTGCTTTTTTAAACGGGAAATTAGACTTATCGCAAGCCGAAGCTGTAGCTGATTTAATTGCTTCGGATAATGAAGCGAGTCACCAAATAGCGATGCAACAAATGCGTGGCGGTTTCAGTAACGAGATTGCCAAACTACGTGAAGAATTATTGAATTTCGCTTCATTAATCGAATTAGAATTAGACTTTGCCGAAGAAGATGTGGAATTTGCTGACAGAACCCAATTTCATGAATTGTTAGAGCGCATTGAATTCGTTTTAAAACGTTTGATTGATTCGTTTGCTGTTGGAAATGTAATTAAAAACGGTATTCCAGTTGCGATTGTGGGCGAACCAAATGTTGGAAAATCGACTTTATTGAATGCTTTATTGAATGAAGAACGTGCCATTGTTTCTGACATTGCTGGAACCACACGTGACACCATTGAAGACGAATTGGTTATCAACGGCATTGGTTTTAGATTTATTGATACAGCAGGAATTCGTGAAACAAAAGATGTAGTGGAAAGCATTGGAATTCAAAAGACGTTTGAGAAGATTGAACAAGCACAGGTGGTTTTATTCCTTGTTGACAGTACGGAACTAACATTGGAGAGTTTGGAAGGTTTGAAAGTAGAAGTAGAAAAAATTAAAAACAAATATCCACAAAAAGCATTACTTACTATATTTAATAAAAAAGATAAACTAGATGAGAGTTTACTCCGAAATCTAGAATCTCAAATTGAAAATTCAATTTTTATTTCTGCAAAACAAAAAATAGGTATTGACGAATTAAAAAATGAATTAATGTCATTTGTAAACACAGGCTCTTTAAGAAACAACGAAACCATCGTAACCAACACACGCCATTACGATTCTCTATTAAAAGCTTTGGAAGAGGTTCAGAAAGTGAAATGGGGCTTGAATGCGGGACTCTCTTCTGACTTGATGGCAATTGATATTCGCTCTGCCCTACACTACTTTGGTGAGATTACTGGGGAAGTGACTAATGATGAGTTGCTTGGTAATATTTTTGCTAACTTTTGTATTGGGAAATAGAGAAAAATTTCTTATTTTTTTATTATGTAAATTTTACCTTTTGATCTAAATCTGGCAACATTTTTGCACTATGTAAACAAATTTGTTTACATTTGTATTATGAGTTTTGAATTAGAAAAATATAAAGGCATTCATCCAGGAATCATTTTAGAGCGCTTATTAGCGAAAAAAGAGATTTCTCAGCGTCCTTTTGCCCTTTCTATAGGAGAACATCCACAAACCATTAATGCTATTACAAAAGGCAGAAGAAGTCTGAACACTGCATTAGCTTTAAAAATTGAAGCAGCACTCGGTTTAGAAGAAGGCTCATTAGCATTTCTTCAAACCTTTTATGATATAGCTGAAGAGAAAAAGAAATCACTCCATACTCCTAACTTATCTAATCTAAGAAAATCCCTTTTTTGGGATACCGATATTTCTAAAATTAACTGGGATAAGCAATACAGAGCGATTATTCAACGTGTTTATGAGAGAGGAAATGAGACCGAGAAGAAAGAGCTAGAAACTTTTTACGGTTTACCTAAGATTAAAGAGTCACTTCAAAACTCAAGAAGAAATCCTTATACTATTTATAAAAACAAACAAAAAACATAATGCTCTATTACAATACCGTAAATGATTTGCTAAAAAATAGTCTCATTACTCTAATGGATGCTCCTATTTTTGAAAACTTTAGATTAGTTGGCGGTACTGCATTAAGTCTTCAAATTGGACATAGAGAATCGATAGATATTGATTTATTTAGTGATGCTGAATATGGTACATTAAATTTTAATGAGATTGAAGATTTTTTGAAAAACAATTTTGACTATGTTGATTTTTTAGATGTTCCGCCTGCAATTGGAAAAGCTTATTTTATTGGAGATAACGAAAACAACACTATAAAACTAGATATCTTTTATACTGATAAATTTATTCAGCCTCATATAGAAGAAGATGGAATTAGAATGGCTACTATTGAAGAAATTATTGCTATGAAGGTAGATGTCATTCAAAGAGGTGGAAGAAAAAAGGATTTTTGGGATTTACATAATTTACTTGATTCTTATTCTATAAGTCAAATGATAGAACTACATGAACAAAGATATCCTTATACTCATGATAGGGATTTAATTATTCAAAACTTTATTCTTTTTGAACAAGCTGATGATGATTTTGACCCTATTTGCTATAAAGGAAAATATTGGGAGTTTATTAAAGAGGATTTTGAAGAAATAGTAAAAAATAATTTTCCCTCTAATAATTAATTTTTGTAACACCCCGAGTACACCTCTACCCTCTTTAACCCTTATGAATAAAGAGAAAAAAGATATTGTATCGGGAAGTAATTTAAAGTTTTATTGGCACGCGAATGAAACGGGTCCGTCTAGGCGGAGCGTAGATTTGGCGGATTTTTTAGTTACACAAAGTAGCACTACGTTTTGCACAGAGTTACACGGAGTTTCTTTGAAGTGGATTGTGTTGAAGAGTTACACAGAGGCGTTGCACTTTTATAGGAACGCGGATGACGATGATTTAGCGGATGGTTACGGATTTCTTATGAAAAGTTATAACGTTTAAAGTTCTTGATAGGAATTGTCCCCTTGAGGGTTCCGAAACTTGGAATACAGGGGTGTTGCGGGTGTTTTTTGAACGTTGAATACTGAATAACGAATTTTGAATTTTGAAGTTGTTCTTGCTCCTGAAGTTATTCTTGAGTTAGCACGCGGATAAAACGGGTTTGCTTCGCAAAGCGCTGGTGGTGGCGGATTTTTTTTCACCACATAGACACAATAGATTTTGTTTGTGTTGATTTAAGGCGTTGCACTTGGCATAACACACAATAGAGTATACGCATAGTTTCATGCTGTTAAGCATCTCTTTTAAATTTGATTTTTGAACTTGAACTTGACTTTGTTCTTGCACTTGCCCTTGAACTTGCCCTTGAACTTGTTCTTGTTCTTGTTCTTGTTCTTGCCCTTGAACTTTCATTTTTTTTGGAACACAGATTGAAGAAATGGAAGTAATCTTTACAATTTAAATGCTTAGAAATCTTTTCACGATTGTCATCCTGAGCGGAGTCGAAGGCTAATGAAAAAATAGAGCACTAAAAATTCTTGTAAGGAATTGTCCCCTTGAGGGGACTACAGGGGTGTTGCGGGTGTTTTTTGAACGTTGAATACTGAATAACGAATTTTGAATTTTGAAGTTGTTCTTGCTCCTGAAGTTATTCTTGAGTTAGCACGCGGATAAAACGGGTTTGCTTCGCAAAGCGCTGGTGGTGGCGGATTTTTTTTCACCACATAGACACAATAGATTTTGTTTGTGTTGATTTAAGGCGTTGCACTTGGCATAACACACAATAGAGTATACGCATAGTTTCATGCTGTTAAGCATCTCTTTTAAATTTGATTTTTGAACTTGAACTTGACTTTGTTCTTGCACTTGCCCTTGAACTTGCCCTTGAACTTGTTCTTGTTCTTGTTCTTGTTCTTGCCCTTGAACTTTCATTTTTTTTGGAACACAGATTGAAGAAATGGAAGTAATCTTTACAATTTAAATGCTTAGAAATCTTTTCACGATTGTCATCCTGAGCGGAGTCGAAGGCTAATGAAAAAATAG
>RXJZ01000275.1:4106-6062 GCA_003963025.1 Flavobacteriaceae bacterium | reverse complement strand
ATATTTTAGAGCAAATTGAGTTAACTCAAAAATTAATTGATACTGGATTTGCCTACGAAAGCAATGGTTCGGTTTATTTTGATGTGTTTGCTTATAACCAAAAAGGCATGAATTATGGTGAATTGAGTAACCGTAATATCGAAGAACTTTTTGCTAACACACGCGATTTAGACGGACAAAACGAAAAGAAAAATCCGCAAGATTTTGCGCTTTGGAAAAACGCTTCTCCGGCACACATTATGCGTTGGAACTCGCCTTGGGGTGAAGGTTTTCCAGGTTGGCATTTAGAGTGTACAGCTATGAGCACGAAATACTTAGGTGAAACTTTCGATATTCACGGTGGTGGAATGGATTTGAAATTCCCACATCATGAGTGTGAAGTAGCACAAGGAAAAGCTTGTAACGGACATTCGCCAGTGAATTTTTGGATGCATACCAATATGTTAACCATGAACGGTTTACGCATGAGTAAATCGACAGGAAATTATATTCTTCCGATGGAATTGGTTACAGGTGAAAATACGTTTTTTGAAAAACCATTTGCACCAAATATTGTTCGTTTTTGTTTCTTACAAGCGCATTACAGAAGTGTTTTAGATATTTCAAACGATGCAATGTTAGCAAGTGAAAAAGGATATTCTCGTTTAATGGAATCGTATAAATTAATTCCAATGTTGAAAGCTAGCAAAACTTCTACTTTAGACATTGCAAGTTGGAAACAAAGTTGTTATGATGCGATGAACGACGATTTTAATACGCCAATTTTAATTGCACAATTGTTTGAAGGCGCGCGTTACATTAATTTGGTAAACGATGGAAAAGAAACGTTAACAGCTGAAGACATTCAACTTTTAGAAAATACGATTTCAAGTTTCTTGTTTGATGTATTAGGATTAGGTAACGAAGCTTCAGGAAATTCAAACACAACTGAAAAATTAAGCGGTGTGGTTGAAATGTTAATTGGCATGCGAAACGAAGCTAGAGCGAATAAAAACTTTGCTTTATCTGATCAAATTCGCGACCAGTTATTGGCTTTAGGTATCCAATTAAAAGATGGAAAAGAAGGAACTAGTTTTACTTTTTAACAATACAAAGAATCTCAATTGAGGTTCTTTTTTTTAATCAATAATCATGTGTAGCCAACACCAATCGAAATATCCAAAAACACTGAAACAATGGGCGATTTATCCGTTTGTTTTATTGGTGCGACTTTATCAAGTTGGCATCTCTCCTTTTACACCGGCTACTTGTCGATTTGAACCTACGTGTTCTACATATACCATTCAAGCTTTACAAAAATATGGTTTATTTAAAGGCAGCTGGTTAGCTTTGAAACGCATTTTCAGTTGCCATCCTTGGGGAAGAAGTGGTTATGATCCTGTGCCTTGATTAATTACATAGAGAGGCTCGGAGTTTTTTTGGTTATGATTGTGTTAAATTGAGATTCACAGAGCGTTTCACTATTCTAATTTTTAAAATTACTTAAATTTCTTAAATCTGTGTTCCTAAAATTGAATTTTGAACTTGTTCTTGTATTTGAAAAATTTCTTATCGGAATTTTAACAAGTTTACCAATAATAATATTTATTTTTACGCTTTAATCAGAAACAGAAATTATGATTCACGCACTCAATATGGTTTGGAATCCTTCGGAAGGGATTGATTTAGGATTTTTTATGTTACGTTTTTATAGTCTTTCTTGGGTATTGGCTTTTGGTTTAGGTTGGTACGTAATGAAACCTATTTTCATAAGAGAAAACGAATCGGTAGAATCTTTAGATAAGTTATTTGTGTACACTTTGGTAGCCACTATGTTGGGAGCTCGATTGGGACACGTAATTTTTTATCAATCAGAATTATTTCACCAAGACCCGTTGAGTATTTTATTACCAATTAGCACTAAACCTACACTACATTTTACTGGTTTTGCTGGATTAGCGAGTCATGGGGCGGCAA
>RXJZ01000275.1:0-4056 GCA_003963025.1 Flavobacteriaceae bacterium | reverse complement strand
TACTTCAGCTTTCGGAATTAAGTTTTTAAGAGATAAATATAGTGCAAACGATGCTATGCAAATAACACAAATTGGAGATAAAAACGAAGCTTACAATGCTATTGTTACAAACCCACAATTTGCAGAATATTTAGCTACCGTAACACCAAAACATCCCGCACAGTTATACGAAGCGATCTGTTATGTTTTTGTTTTCGCTATTCTAATGTTTTTATATTGGAAAACAGAAGCTAGAAACAAAGCAGGTTACTTATTTGGATTGTTTTTAATCCTACTTTGGTCGATTCGTTTTGTGGTAGAATTTGTTAAGGAAAGTCAAGGTGGATTTGAGCAATATCCAATTTTTAATGCGCTTTCAACAGGGCAATGGTTAAGTATTCCGTTTATCTTTATTGGAATTTACTTTGTTTGGAAAGCAAAAGAAGTTAAAGAAGCTTAATATAAAATCATAAATACAAAAAAGTCGGTTAGGAATTCTAACCGACTTTTTTATTTTTGTTATTCGACTACAATTCCAACACCGAGATCATTCGGCAAATAACTTCCTGCGAACTTACTTTTGACAGCCACTTTATATTTCCCTTTTTTTTAGGTTTTGAAAGGTTTTTATGGTTTAAAAAACATCACAAATATAACCAGAACAATCACCTAAATCCATTCCAGAATCATCAATTAGTTTCATTGAAACAGGAAGCATTTCCGTTTTACCATCCGGAGCTGTAATTTCGACTTCTAAAGGCACTTCTTTAAGCTGAAAACCAATGATGACCGAAATGAAGTTTCAAGTCACAAATACCTTCTGATTTCGTATTTTCGAATTCAAACACTCTAACTTCAGATGCATACCAACGATTATTATCAAAACTAGAATCAAAATCATCATAGACTTTATTCTTATTACATGACAAGAACGTAAAAAATAGTGCAATCAAAACAAAGCTAGATTTCATAAATATTCATTTTAGAAATATAAATGTATAAAAAAAGTCCTGACATAAATCAGGACTTTGTTATATAATATAAACTAATTACTTAGTCTTCTTTTTTAAACTCAGCCATTTTACGACCTTCTTTTTCACCAATTGTATCTTGCATTACTGGTGTTGCAACGAACAATGACGAGTAAGTTCCCACCAAGATACCTACTAAGATAGCAAATACGAAACCTCTAATAGTTTCACCTCCAAAGATGAAAATAGCTACTAATACTACTAAAGTTGTAGCAGAAGTGTTAATTGTTCTACTTAATGTTGTATTTAATGCCTTATTTACTAATCCTTTGAAATCTGGTGATGAATTGTAATCTAAGTATTCACGAACCCTATCAAATACAATTACCGTATCGTTCAACGAGTATCCAATTACCGTTAAGATTGCTGCGATAAATGCTTGATCAATCTCCATGTTGAATGGTAAAATTGTATAGAAGAATGAGAAAATACCTAATACTATAATAGTATCATGAGCAACAGCAATTACAGCTGCAAATCCAAACTGCCATTTACGGAAACTGATCATTAAGTAAACAAATACCACAAATAAAGAACCTAAAACAGCCCATAATGAATTTGTTTTAATATCTTTTGAAATAGTTCCAGTTACTTTAGCTGAAGATAAAATTCCAACTTGTTTGCCTTCATATAAATTAGCAAATTTATCATAACTTAAATCAGCAGGTAAATATTTCTTTAAACCTTCGTACAATTTTTGATTTACTTCTTTATCTACTCCTTCACCCTCTTGATCAACTTTATATTTTGTAGTAATTTTCAACTGATTACTATTACCATAAACTTTTGCCTCAGCACTTCCGAAAACAGCTACTAAATCAGCAGTTACTTCTGGAGCAGAAACTGGCTTATCAAAACGAACTTGATAGGTTCTACCTCCAACGAAATCCACACCTTGATTCAATCCTTTAGTTGCTAATGAGAAAATACTCAATGCCACTAAAATACCTGAAACCGCGTAAGCAATTTTCTTTTTACCTAAGAAATCGATATTTAAATTTTTAAACCAAGTTTTAGTTAATGAAGTTGAATATGCCAATTTTTCATTTCTACTTAAACTCCAATCTAAGAACATTCTAGTTACAAAAACCGCAGTAATAACCGATGTAAAAATACCTATTAATAATGTAGTTGCAAAACCTTGAATTGGTCCAGTACCAAAAACTAATAAAATAACAGCTGTAATTGCGGTAGTAACGTTAGCATCAATAATAGATGACATCGCTCCTTTCCAAGTAAAAGCATAATCTGTAGCTTCTTGTACCGATTTACCATTGTCTAATTCTTCTTTTGCTCTTTCAAAGATAATTACGTTAGCATCAACCGCCATACCAATGGTTAAGACGATACCTGCGATACCTGGTAATGTTAGTACAGCACCAAAACTTGCTAATGTTCCAAAAATGAATAAAATATTTACTAATAACGCTAAGTTAGCATAGAAACCAGTTTTACCATAGTAAACTACCATCCATAATAATACTAAAGCAAAACCAATAACAAATGATAACATACCATTATCAATAGCCTCTTGCCCTAATGATGGACCTACAACTTCTGACTGAACAATTTCTGCAGCTGCTGGTAATTTACCTGCTCTTAAGATGTTTGCTAAGTCTTTAGTTTCTTCAATTGTAAAGTTTCCAGAAATTTCTGATTGACCTCCAGTAATAGCTCCCTTACTTACACCAGGTGCAGAGTAAACAATATTATCTAAAACAATTGCAATAGCATTTCCTTGTTGTGAAACGGCTCCTGTAATTTGTTCCCATTTTCTAGCACCATTTCCGTTCATTTGCATAGAAACAGCTGGTTTACCTAATTGATCAAAAGTATCTCTTGCATCAACAATCACACCACCACTTAAAGGAGCAACATTATCTCTTGTTCCTTTTAAAGCATATAATTCAGTTACCTCCGGAGTTTTAGCATTTGTTTTTCCCCATGCAAATCTAATGTTAGCTAAATTAGCAGGTAATAAAGCTTTGATATCATCTCTTTTTAGATATCCATTAATAACAGCCGTATCTTTTGTAGCAAAACTTCCGATGTATGGAGAACCCTGCATACCAGGAGCAACCATTTTACCTAAAAATGGACTGTTCTTTGAAGCTGTAGTATCCGCTTTGTCTGTTAATAACGAATCGATTCCTGAGGTTTTTACAGGCGTTTCCTTAACAGCTACTTCTGTTTTCTTTAATGTTTCATCAACATACATTAAGTATTGACCTACTTCTTCGATTTTATAAGTTTCCCAAAACTCTAATTGGGCTGTACTTTGTAATAATTTTTTAATACGATCAACATCTTTAGCCCCTGGTAATTCAACTAAGATTCTACCTGAATTTCCTAATAATTGAATATTAGGTTGAGTAACTCCAAATTTATCAATACGTTCTCTTAATACTTTGAAAGCACTTTCTACTGATTCTTGAACTTTTTGTTTGATGATTGGCTCAACTTGTTTGTTAGTCATATCAAACTTGATAACTTCATCCAAATTTCTATTACCGAAAACATCAGCAGCAGCTAGTTTTACATTAGCAACATTAGCTGCATCAAAAAAGGCATCAATGTAATCTTGATTTCCTTGTTGGTTTGCTTTTGCATCAGCTAATGCTTTATTAAAAGCAGGATTCTTAGAATCATTTGCCAATCCTTTCAAAACATCTTTAATCGAAATCTGAAGAATAACGTTTAATCCTCCTTCTAAGTCAAGACCTTTGTTAATTTGTTGTTCTCTAACTTTGTTGTAAGTAAATCCAAAAACAGGATATACTTCTTCTTTACCTATAGAATCTAAATAACGTAATTCTTTAGCTGCATCTCCTTTTGCAAAAGCTTTTGCATCAGAAACTACACTATTCGCTACGAAAGTAAAAGAAAGCTGGTAAACACATACCAAAGCAAAGATAATTGCGAAAAATTTAATAAGTCCTCTATTCTGCATTATTCTAAAATTTATTTATTCTATTTTATAAAAACGGACAAATATATAATTTACAATAGGATTTAGCAATTTTATTTTCGATTAAAGTAACCTTTT
>RXJZ01000049.1:4045-4130 GCA_003963025.1 Flavobacteriaceae bacterium | reverse complement strand
TTTACTTTTTGAGCTGGCAAACAAAATTTTAGGTTGTTGATTTTCAGGGGTTTATTTATTAATTAAAATAAGTTTTTAAACTCAT
>RXJZ01000049.1:0-3995 GCA_003963025.1 Flavobacteriaceae bacterium | reverse complement strand
CAGGTTCGAGTCCTGTTCCCGCTACTAGAAGCCCAGCAGAATGCTGGGCTTTTTTATTTTTAGAAACTATGAATCCAAAAAAAATTGCCGAGTACAGAAAATTACTCAATGTTACTAAAACAGCTACGCTGAAAGAATTGAAAACCATCTACAGAAATAGCATGAAGGAAGATCATCCTGATACTATTGCTGATCCAGTGGAGCGTTTAGCTGCTGAGGAAAGAAGTAAAAATATTATTGAGGCCTATCATTTTTTGGTTAGTATTGCTCCTGAAACTCAAGAAAAAAATAAAGAAGTTTATCAAAGAATTACTTCGACTGTAAATATTCAAGATTTTTATATGGATAATGGTGTGTTGTACATTTCATTTTTAGATGGAAGTAACTACGAATATTTCAGTGTGCCTAAAGTAACTTACATTAAAATGGTGAATGCTGAGTCTCCTAGTCGTTTTGCTAGAAGACATATTTATAATGAGTTTTTATATAGAAGTGCTTCAAAATTAGTGGCAAGCGAATAAATAGTTTTGTACCTTTATCCAATGAAAATTGGTATAAAATTATTAGCTCTATTATGTATTCTCATTACTTTTTCTTGTTCTAAAGAAGAAGCATCAAATAATACAGATGAATTTATCAAGGCAGCAGATATGTCCATGTTGCCTTTGATAGAATCTGAAGGGACAATTTATTACAATAACAATACCATTGCCGAAGATGCTCTGCTAACCCTTAAAAATGCAGGTTGCAATACGATTCGAATTCGACTTTGGCATACACCAACGGTAAATCAATCTGGTTTTAATGAAGTGAAAGCTTTTGCGCAACGTGTTAAAAATCTAGGTATGAAAGTTTGGTTAAGTGTTCATTATTCAGATACTTGGGCAGATCCCGGAAATCAAGAAAAGCCAGCAGTATGGAATGGATTGATTTTTTCGCAATTGAAAGTACAAGTAGAAAATTATACCGCCACTATTGTAAATGAAATTCAACCCGATATTTTTCAAATTGGAAATGAAATCAACAATGGATTTATTTTTCCTGATGGGAATTTGACGACTAACGAAACACAATTTGTATCATTACTAGCAAGTGCAAGTAATGTAATTAGAACCAATAGACCTGAAACAAAAATTATGTTGCATTATGCAGGAATTGAACGTGCATCTTGGTTTTTTTCTAAAACAACTACAATCGATTACGATTATATAGGATTGTCATATTATACAATTTGGCATGGAACAAATATAAATGCCTTACAACAAACCATGTCTTCACTCGCTCAAACATATGACAAAAAAGTTCTAATTGCAGAAACGTCTTATCCATTTACTTTGAATTGGAATGACTGGACAAATAATGTTATCGGCTTGCCTAATCAAATTCACCCTAGTTATTTAGCCTCTCCAGAAGGACAAAAAGCATTTTTAGAACAAATTAAGAATACAGTAAAAAGTATACCAAACGGACAAGGATTTTGTTATTGGGGAGCAGAATGGATCGCTTTTAGAGGAACAACTGCAACGAATGGTTCTTCATGGGAAAATCAAGCACTTTGGGATTTTAATCGCAGGGCATTACCAGCAATGTCAATTTTTAATTAGATTTTCCTATATTTGATATACTAACCAATAAACTATATCAATATGGAATTAATTAATTTTCCAGCAATTTTGGTTGCTGCTCTTTCAAGTTTCGTTGTTGGATTTGTTTGGTACAATCCCAAAGTTTTCGGAACAATTTGGATGAATGAAACTGGAATGACAGAAGAAAAAGCCAAAAAAGGAAATATGGCAAAAATCTTTGGATTAACATTTGTTTTTGCCTTTATGTTGGCTTTCATTATGCCAGTATTCGTAATTCATCAATTTGGTGCATTAGGTATGGTAGGAGGACCTTCTGAGGTTGAAAAAGCATTGCCTTCTTACACCGCCTTTATGGCTGATTATGGGAATGTATTTAGAACGTATCAGCATGGTGCTTTACATGGTTCTATGATTGGCCTTTTTGTAGCGTTACCAGTTATTGCAACAAACTGCTTATTTGAACAAAAAACATTCAAATATGCAGCTGTAACTTCTGGTTATTGGATTGTTGTAATGACATTGATGGGTGCTATTATCTGCGGCTGGAAATAATTTAACATTTATTTATAAAGGAATCGCTCTACATTTGTGGAGCGATTTTATTTTACCTTGGACAAAATTTCATTTAAAATATACAATTCGGTTAAAGATTTGCCAACGCTTTGGGACGTAGTAGCTCAGAGTAATGTATTTCTTCAAACTCCTTATCTATCTGTATTGGAACGTTCAGCTCCAGTAAATATGGAGTGCTTTTATATTGGGATTTTTGAAAATTCGGAACTAATTGGCGTTTCTTTGGCGCAATATTTAGATTTGAATAAATTAGAATCCTTTGGGGAACGTGATAAATGTTTTAAGACATTAATTAGAAATTTTATCTTCAAAAATTTTGCATCACACACTTTGTTTTTAGGGAATAACATGATTACTGGACAAAATGGTTATGTTTTTTCAAAGGAAATCGATTTTAATCACATAAGTGAAATTCTTTTACAAAGTGCTGATGAAATAACATTGTATTTTAAGAAAAAAGGAATTACTATTCATTTAGTTTCTTTCAAAGATTTTTATGATCATTGTTCGGTTGAATTGAAGAAGTATCGTTTTTCCAACGTATACGAATTCAATACGCAACCCAACATGATTTTTTATTTAGATGAAAAATGGAAATCTATAGATGATTATGTAGCGGCTCTTTCAAAAAAATACCGCGACCAATTCAAACGAGCACGTAAAAAATTCGATGGAATTCAAGTGAAGAATCTGTCCTATGAAGAAGTACTTCAAAATGAAGAACAGATATACGATTTGTATCATTATGTGGCAAAAAATGCTCCTTTTAATACATTTTTCTTGTCCAAAAATCACTTTTCAACTCTTAAAGGGCAATGCGGGAATCGATTTCAGATTTTTGGTTATTTTTTGAATGAGGAATTGGTTGGATTTCACACGTTGTTACTAAATGATGAAACTCTTGAAACCTATTTCTTAGGATATAACGAACATATTCAGAAAGAAAATATGTTGTACTTAAACATGTTGTATAATATGACTGAATATGGGATAGAACATAGTTTCAAGCGAATTATTTTTGGTAGAACAGCTCTTGAAATTAAAAGTTCTATCGGTGCAACACCAGTTCAAATGTCAGGTTTCATTTATCATAACAATAAATTGATTAATAAATTTATTGGTAGAATTTTTAAAAATTTGGAGCCAGAACTACATTGGCAGCAAAGACATCCTTTTAAATAAGAAAGTCCCGATTCAATCAGGACTTTCTTATTATAATTTACTTTCTAAACTGTTCCAACCACCACCGTTGATACAATCAATTCCGTGTTGTTTTAAAATAGAAGTAGCTTGAGCACTTCGCATTCCAGAACGACAACAAGCGATAATGGGTTTGTTCCATTTTTTGATGGTTTCAATGTTTCCGTTTAAAACTTGTAAGGCAATATTTTTTGAACCTTTGATATGTCCATCTCTATATTCTTCTGGCGTTCTTACGTCTAAAATAATAGCGCCTTTTTGAACGTATTCTTGTACCTCATTGGTTTTATT
Source organism: Flavobacteriaceae bacterium (assembly GCA_003963025.1). Lineage (GTDB taxonomy): Bacteria > Bacteroidota > Bacteroidia > Flavobacteriales > Flavobacteriaceae > Flavobacterium. The sequence goes on along the minus strand of RXJZ01000049.1, from coordinate 345 downwards.
TCCTAATCCTAAAAAATCTAAAATTCCCATAATTGTTTCTTTTTTTTTGACAAAGATAGAGCTGATTGAAAGTCTTTTCAGTAACAAAAGTTACTTTGGTTAAGCGTTAGCTTTTTCAAAAATCAATTCCAATCCGTTATCCACTAAATGTACAATTTCTGGGCGATTGCTTTTTACTTTTTCTAAGTGATTTAGAACTTTATCAACCAAATCTGAATTTTCTTCTTTTTTAGCCAATTCCGCAATTTCAACAGATAATAACCAATCATTTGGATGTCCAGCAGAAACCGAAGCAAATGCTTCTTTTAAAGTAGTCGTTGCAGGTTTTCCTTCTCTAATATTACG
>RXJZ01000293.1 GCA_003963025.1 Flavobacteriaceae bacterium | reverse complement strand
AAAATTACTCAAGTTTATAACTTATTTAGTCAAGCGCTTAAAGGAAAAAAAGCTTATGTCAACCATACAAAATTGTAAAATACTTTCCATTCCAAAAATTGAAGACCCAAGAGGAAATCTTTCGGTAATTGAAAATGATGTAATTCCATTTGATATCAAACGCGTTTATTATTTGTATGATGTGCCTAGTGCTGCTGAACGAGGAGGGCATTCGCATATTGAACAGCAAGAGTTTTTAATTGCACTTTCAGGAAGTTTTGATGTGATTTTAAACGATGGAAATCTACAAAAAACAGTAACGCTTAACAAACCTTTTGAAGGCCTTTTAGTAACAAATGGAATTTGGCGTGAATTGAAGAATTTTTCTTCTGGTGCCGTTTGTTTGGTAATAGCTTCAAATGTTTTTGACGAAGAGGATTATATCAGAGAATTTAAAGAATTTCTAGAATCCAAATCTTAGTGATATACTGTAAAATCAACACCAAATTTTTTTAATAGATGTTTTGTTTTTAGTAGCAAACGCAAAACAAAAATTGGAGTTGAAAGTAAAATTTTTGTCTTAGTAGGAATATTTGAAGTAATATTTTTTAAAATTTTTTTGGAATTTTCAATATCACCAGCAATCCTATATTGTAAAGCGTACTCTAATCTATAAATATCTAAAAACTTTTTTAAACTTTTATTTTCTTTTTCTTCTTCGGAAAATTGATTTAAATCTATTAAAGCTTTTTTTGTAAATTTTAATTTTGCTAAAGAATTTTGTGCTTCAAAATGATAAATCGCAGAAATTACATTGTTAATGGCAACATTGTTCTTTATGGCAATTTTTGTCCAAAGTTCTAAATCCTCTCCGTTTGAAATTGCAATATTAAATCCATTGAATTCTAAAATAATATTTTTTGGAACAATAATAGAAGATGAAGTAGCAATTCGATTTACTAAACTAGCTTGAAAAAAATCGGACACTATTCCTCTATAATCATCTGCGAAACTGTAAGAAAAACTATTGTTTATGATATAATTTTTAGCTATCATAGTTTGGTAACGACTACAATACATGCCACAATTTGGAAAATCATTTATTAATTTTACTAGTTCTTCTAGATGATTGGGATACCAGTAATCATCTGCATCTAAAAAAGCAATAAATTCTCCTTTTGCCTGAGCAATTCCTAAATTTCTAGCAGCTGCGACACCTTTGTTTTCTTGTTGAAAGCATTTGATTCGTTCGTCTAAAAATTGAGAAACAATTTCAAAACCGTTATCTGTAGAGCCATCATTTATAAGTACCACTTCATAATCAGTAAAAGTTTGTGCTAATACCGATTGTAAAGTTTCTGAAATAATGAAACCTTTATTGTAGAGAGGTATGATTACTGATAGAAAAGGCATATTATTGTTTTAATGAACACATATAACTGATTCGGAATAAATTAAAAACAATTAATGACGGATTGTTGGAAACTAAATTTTTGGTCATTGTATTTTTAAATGTTTTGTAAAATAATGAGGCTATTAAATGAAGCTTTGTTGTTTTTAAAAAAACGTATAATTTTAATAACGAAACATATCTATAATCAATTTTTTTTGAAGCATAAAGTACAAGTAAACTTTTTATACTGTTTTTTGTTTTGTTAATGTAAACTTCATTTGAATCAATATCACCATGTTTTATTTGATTATCGATATGATGAATTTTAGATGGTATTAAGCTTAATTGATAGGAAAGTTGAGTATCGTCATGCCCATAAAGAGTAATTTCTGTGTCAAATTTTACTTTATTGAAACATTCTTTTTTAATAATTGTATTGTTAAATAGTAAACACTTATATGGCTTTTTTAATCTATCTTTAGCAAGTTTATCTTCAATAAATTTCCCATATTTCCATCTGAGAATTTGTTGATTTGAAGGATAGTTTTCAGGATGTAATCTTCCACCATAAATAACATCATATTCTTTGAGATTATTAATGTAATTTTTGATATAATGAGAATTAATTACAATTGAGTCTCCATCCAAAAAAAGAAGATATTCATACTTCGCTCTTTTAGCTAATAAGTTTCGATTTTGTCTATGAGCTACATTTTTTTCTAGCGAAATAAAATTACAGTTTGAAAGTGAATTTATTTTTTCATTATTAATATTAAGAGCTGATTTAGACGCGTCGTCTTGACATAAAATTTCAAAGACAATTCCTAATTCAATACATTGCTTATGAAGTTCTTCAACTAATGGATAAGCATTATAATTGTATATTGGAACTAAAACCGATAACATCTATATCGTTCTTTGAACTACTTCAAACATTTTTCCACCCTCAAATTTAAGCGTTTTTGATGGGTATTTTAAAACCAATGCATAATCGTGAGTCGCCATTAAAATGGTTTTTCCGTTTGCGTTAATTTTTCTTAGAACTTCCATAACTTCCACGCTGGTTTGTGGGTCAAGGTTTCCTGTTGGTTCGTCTGCTAAAATGATTTCTGGGTCGTTTAATAAAGCTCTTGCAATTCCTACACGTTGCTGTTCTCCGCCAGAAAGTTGGTGTGGCATTTTATTAGCAAAACCTTTCATCCCAACTTTGTCTAAAACTTCTTCGATTTTAGCATCCATTTCTTCTTTTTCTGTCCAGCCAGTTGCTTTAAGAACGAATAATAAGTTTTCTTTTACGCTTCGGTCTGAAAGTAATTTGAAATCTTGAAAAACGACTCCTAACTTTCTTCTCAAATAAGGGATGTCACTTTCTTTTAAAGTTGTTAAATCATAATCTACAATGCTTCCTTCGCCATCTGTCAAAGACAAATCAGCATAAAGCGTTTTTAAGAAACTACTTTTTCCAGAACCTGTTCTACCAATTAAATAAAGAAATTCTCCATGTTTTACATCGATATTTACATCGGTTAAAACCGGATTTTTATCTTGATAAATGGTTACATTTTTTAAGGATAGAACTGATTGTGACATATATAAATTGGATTTTAAAATGTAAAAGTAATAACTTATGGTTCTGTATCAAAATTTTAAACCAATTTCGATTAAAATTATTGTGTTTGGTTAAAAACTATGTTCAAAAATTGTACAATAATATGTTAAGAACCTTCGTTAATACTTACAATAAGCCTTATATTTGGAACTTATAAATAACGAATCACATGATAAAGTATTTAAAACTTTCTTTTTTAATGGTGTTCTTTTCGGGAACACTTTTAGCCCAACAAACTTCTGTTTACACGCACGAATTAACTGAGTTTAATCGCGCTGTAGAATTGTACAAAGACAAACAGTATCAAGCAGCTCAAATTCTATTCGATAAAGTAAAATCGAAAACCGATAACATGGAAGTAGAATCGGATTGTGCTTACTATATTGCCAATTGTGCTATTCGTTTGGACCAAATGGGAGCAGACGTTTTGGTAGAAAGTTTTGTAGAAGATTATCCAACGAGTACGAAAACAAATCAAGCGTATATTGAAGTAGCACATTACTATTTTGATCAAGGAAATTATCCAAAAGCATTAGAATGGTTTGATAAAGCGGATTCAAATAATATGTCGCAAGACGATAGAGAAAAGTATAATTTCCAAAAAGGATATGCTTATTTCACTGCTAAAAACACAAAAGAAGCTACAAAATACTTCAACCAAGTAGTAAATTCGAAGACTTTTGGAAGTCAGGCGAAATACTATTTAGGTTACATGTCTTATGAAACAGATGATTATAAAAGTGCAAATCAATATTTTGATCAAGTTTCTGACCAAGACAAGTACAAAGAAAAAATGGGCTATTTTCAAGCCGATATGAATTTCAAGCTTGGAAATTTCCAAAAAGCCATCGATTTAGGTTTAGAGCAAATGCCTAAATCAAAAGGAGAAGAAAAAAGTGAATTGTCTAAAATCATTGGAGAAAGTTATTTCAATTTAAAACAATACGATAAAGCACTTCCCTATTTATTGGCTTACAACGGTAAAAAAGGAAAATGGAATAACACTGATTTTTACCAATTAGGTTACACGTATTACCAACAAAAAGATTACGAAAATGCCATTTCGCAATTCAATAAAATTATTGGAGGAAATGATGGTGTTGCTCAAAACGCTTACTATCATTTAGCAGAAAG
>RXJZ01000174.1 GCA_003963025.1 Flavobacteriaceae bacterium | reverse complement strand
CTGGAGCAAGCGAAGCTACTAAAAAAGCCATCCAAGATTTCACTTTCAAAGCATTTGAAACTTTAGAAAAAATGGATATTGAAGCTGAAAAGAAAGCCATCTTAAAAGCCTTTGGTGAAAATTTAATGGGAAGAAACGTGTAATCAAGTGCAATGACAATATCAAGTTCAAAGTTCAAATTTGAAACTTGTAATTGGTATTGATTTTTGAACTTGTAATTGAACTTGAATATGTATAATCCACCAGCAAATATTGATGCCCTAATTTCGCAAGCCGAAGAAGAACATTTGTACTTCAAATTGATTGAGCAAGTGAATAAAGATTTTGCTTTGGCGAATGAATCTTTAGATGTACCATCAAGTATTTTTCCGTTTGAATTTAAGAATTTGGTACAAGAAAAAATATATAAACTTATTCAATACAAATTTGCTGAATATCTAAATTTACTATATATCATAGATGTTCCAGAAGAGCAAATTAAAAAATTAGATGGTTCCGATTTAGTGGAATTATCGGAACAAGTTGCTTTTTTGGTTTTAAAAAGAGAGTGGCAAAAGGTTTGGTTTCGAAATAAGTATTAAAAATAAATTCTTACAAACGGCATAAACGCTTCTGCATAAATATTGTCTCTGTCTTTGTGCAACACATTGTATCGAATTCCAATAGTTACATTTTCATTTCGATATCCTGCTCCAACGAACAAGGCGGTGTTCCAAAAGTCTTGAGAATCGCTTCCAAATGAATCATTAAAAGTTCTGTTGACTCTTAATTGTTCTAATTCAGTTGAAATTTGAATTTCTTCGATGGGATTGAATAAAGCAATTAGACTTCCTCCATACATGTTAGCATTATAAAAATCACGTTGTTTTACATAACTGTATTGTGCTCCTAAACCTAATGCTATATATTGATTAAAGTTGTAAATAGCACTTGGTGCCACCATAACATCCGTATATCCACTTCCAAATCCTAAACCAAGTCCGCCACCAAATTGCACATGTTTCCAAAAATCACTTTTTGTTTTATTTTCGGTATTTTCTTGTGCATAAATTTCAGGTTTAAAACTAAATAAAAACACAATAGTTAACAAAAATGTTAAATTCATTACGAAATTCTTTTTCATAAATCCATTTTAAAAAAATTAATGTTATAAAAGTATTAATTTCCTTGAGAAATTATCATAAAATGTTTTACTTTTGCGTAAATTTTTAATTAAAAGGTCTTTTAGACAACACACTATGGATAGGTTTTCCTTTTTAAACGCTGCACATACGGCTTTCTTTGCCGATTTATACGATCAATATTTACAAAATCCAGATAGCGTAGAGCCAAGCTGGAGAAGTTTTTTTCAAGGATTTGATTTTGCACAAGCCAATTATGGTTCAGATGAAGTTGCTCAGCAAATTGCTTATGTAGCTTCGGGTGATTCAGGTGAAATTTCTGAAAAAATGCAAAAAGAGTTCAATGTTCTTAAATTAATTGAAGGATATAGAACCCGTGGTCATTTATTCACAAAAACAAATCCTGTTAGAGATAGAAGAGTTCACGGACCTTCATTGGCTCTTGAAAATTTCGGATTATCGCAAGCTGATTTGAATACGGTTTTTGATGCTGCCAAAATGGTCAACATGAAACCAAGTTCGTTAGCAGATATTATCAAACATTTAGAAAATGTATACTGTCAGTCAATTGGTGTGGAATTCATGTACATTCGTGATCCTAAAGTACAAGAATGGATTAAAAATCGCTTAGACATTAATGATAACCAACCTAGTTTTTCGACTGACCAAAAGAAACATATTCTTAAGAAATTGAATGAAGCTGTTTCTTTCGAAAACTTCTTGCATACCAAATATGTAGGTCAAAAACGTTTCTCATTAGAAGGTTGTGAGGCTGCAATTCCTGCTTTAGACGCTTTAATTGAAGGTGCTGCTGATAGAGGTGTAGAGCAATTCGTAATGGGAATGGCACACAGAGGTCGTTTGAATGTTTTGGCTAATATCTTTGGAAAAAACACACAAAATATCTTCTCTGAATTCGACGGAAAAGACTATGATGAAGACGCAAACTTTGATGGTGACGTAAAATATCACTTAGGGTTAACTTCGGATAGATTAACGGATTCAGGTAAAAAAATCAACTTAAATTTAGCTCCAAATCCTTCGCACTTAGAAACAGTAGGTGCCGTTATTGAAGGAATCACAAGAGCAAAACAAGATAGAAATTATCCAAATGATTTTTCAAAAGTATTACCAATTGCTGTTCACGGTGATGCCGCTGTAGCTGGTCAAGGTATTGTATATGAAATCATTCAAATGGCGAAATTAGACGGTTACAAAACTGGCGGAACAATCCATTTAGTAATCAATAACCAAGTCGGATTTACAACGAATTATTTAGATGCACGTTCGTCAACCTATTGTACTGATGTAGCGAAAGTAACTTTATCACCAGTTTTACACGTAAATGCAGATGATGCAGAAGCTGTAGTACATGCGATGTTGTTTGCTTTAGATTACCGTATGGAATTTGGTGGCGACGTTTTCATCGATTTATTAGGATATAGAAAATACGGTCACAACGAAGGTGATGAGCCTCGTTTTACACAACCAATCTTATACAAAGCCATTTCAAAACACAAAAATCCGAGAGATTTATATGCTGAAAAATTAATTCAGGAAAATGTAATTTCTACAGGATATGTAAAAGAATTGGAAGAAGCTTACAAAGCAAAATTAGATGAGAATTTAGAAGCGTCACGTAAGAAAGACTTAACTGTAATTACACCGTTCATGGAGAATGAGTGGGAAGGTTACAAACAAGTTTCGGATGATGTAATGCTACAAAAATTTGACACTAAGTTTGACAAAAATCAATTAGCAGAAATTGCTAAAACTATTACTGAACTTCCTGCTGATAAGAAATTCATCAGTAAGATTACGAAATTAATTGGTGATAGAAAAAATATGGTTGAAACCAATAAATTAGACTGGGCAATGGGCGAATTATTAGCTTATGGTTCTTTACTATCTGAAGGTTTTGATGTTCGTATTTCTGGGCAAGATGTGGAGCGTGGAACATTTTCACACCGTCATGCTGTAGTTAAAGTAGAAGATTCGGAAGAAGAAGTAATTCTTTTAGACAAAATAAAAGATAAAAAAGGAAACTTTTATATATACAATTCACACCTTTCAGAATATGGTGTTTTAGGTTTTGAGTACGGTTATGCATTAGCATCTCCAAAATCATTAGTAATTTGGGAAGCACAGTTTGGAGATTTTTCTAACGGCGCTCAAATTATGATTGACCAATATATTTCTGCAGGTGAAGACAAGTGGAACAACCAAAACGGATTGGTAATGTTATTGCCTCATGGTTATGAAAACCAAGGAGCAGAGCATTCATCAGCACGTATGGAGCGTTACTTACAATTATGTGCAAAACACAACATGTATATTGCCGATGTAACTACGCCAGCCAACTTCTTCCACTTAATGAGAAGACAATTAAAAACAGAATTTCGTAAGCCATTAGTAGTATTCTCTCCTAAGAGTTTATTACGTCATCCAGATGTAGTTTCTTCAATGGATGAATTAGCAAACGGACAATTCCAAGAAGTATTAGATGATACAAATGTAGCAGATAAAAAAGCAATAAAAACTTTAGTTTTCTGTACAGGTAAGTTCTATTATGATATTATTGCAAAAAGAGCTGAATTAGGTAGAAATGATGTGGCAGTGGTTCGTTTAGAGCAATTGTTCCCATTAGCAGTTGACCAAATCAAAGCGATTATCGACAGTTATCCAAATGTGGATGATTATGTATGGGCACAAGAAGAACCTAAAAACATGGGAGCTTACGGTTATATGTTAATGAATTTTGATTTAGTGAAACTTCGTTTAGCTTCACCAAAAGCATATAGTGCACCAGCAGCAGGAAGTTATGAGCGTTCTAAAAAACGTCATGCAAACGCGATTGCTATGGTTTTTGATAAAAAATTATTTCAATAAAAAACAACTCAATTATCACCCTAAGCGAGTCGAAGGGTAAACTTTTTAAAATAAAAAGATATGATTTTAGAAATGAAAGTCCCTTCTCCAGGGGAATCAATTAAAGAAGTAGAAATTGCTACATGGTTAGT
>RXJZ01000222.1 GCA_003963025.1 Flavobacteriaceae bacterium | reverse complement strand
TGATGCCATATAATTCTATTTAAGCCGTAAAAATAGTAAAGAAATTTTGTTTACATAGAATATAACAACAAAGTTTTAACTTTAGTATTATAAAACGTATTTTTGCACCTTTATTTTTCGGATAAAACCGATAACAGAAAAACTGACATGAAATACCACCACGAAAAAATCGAAGCCAAATGGCAACAATATTGGGCAAAAAATCAAACTTTTGCTGCATCAAATAATTCAGAAAAGCCAAAATACTATGTATTAGACATGTTTCCTTATCCTTCTGGAGCGGGTTTACACGTTGGGCATCCGCTGGGTTATATTGCTTCTGATATTGTCGCAAGATATAAAAGACATCAAGGTTTTAATGTATTGCATCCGCAAGGGTACGATTCATTCGGTTTACCAGCCGAACAATATGCGATTCAAACAGGTCAACATCCTGAAAAAACAACTCGTGAGAACATTGCGCGCTACCGTGAACAATTAGATAAAATCGGATTTTCTTTTGATTGGAGTAGAGAAGTGCGTACTTCAAATCCAGATTATTACAAACATACGCAGTGGATTTTTATCCAATTATTCGAATCTTGGTACAATAAAACTTTCGATAAAGCAGAAAGCATTTGTACCTTAATTCAAGAATTTGAGAAAAACGGAAATACGAATGTTAATGCAGTTTGTGATGATAACATCGCACTATTTTCAGCTGAAGATTGGAAATCGTTTTCATCAGAAGAACAACAAAAAATACTTTTACAATATAGATTAACCTATTTAGCGGAAACCGAAGTAAACTGGTGTCCAGCTTTAGGAACGGTTTTAGCGAATGACGAAATCGTAAACGGTGTTTCAGAACGTGGCGGACATCCTGTAATTCGTAAAAAAATGACGCAATGGTCGATGCGAATTTCAGCTTATGCAGAACGTTTGTTACAAGGTTTAGAAACTATCGATTGGAGCGAATCCATCAAAGAATCACAAAGAAACTGGATTGGAAAATCGGTTGGAGCAATGGTTTCGTTTAATGTAAACAATCACGATGCTAAAATCGATGTTTTTACCACTCGCCCTGATACGATTTTCGGAGTAACGTTTATGACTTTAGCTCCAGAACACGAATTGGTTGCTCAAATCACTACTCCAGAACAAAAAGCAGCAGTTGAAGCTTATGTTGAAGCTACAGCAAAACGTTCGGAAAGAGAAAGAATGGCAGATGTGAAAACGATTTCTGGTGTTTTTACTGGTGCGTATGCCGAGCATCCATTTACCAAAGAACCAATTCCAGTTTGGATTGGCGATTACGTATTAGCTGGTTACGGAACGGGTGCGGTTATGGCGGTTCCTTGTGGCGATGAGCGTGATTATGCTTTCGCGAATTTCTTCAAAGGAACACACGGAATGCCCGAAATTAAAAACATTTTCAATCAAGATATTTCAGAAGCCGCATACGGTGAAAAAGGAGGTTTTGAATTAGTAAATTCTGATTTCTTAAACGGATTAGATTACAAATCAGGAACTAAAAAAATCATCGAAGCATTAGAAAAAATAGGAGCAGGAAACGCTAAAGTAAATTACCGTTTACGTGATGCGGTTTTCTCTCGCCAAAGATATTGGGGCGAACCATTTCCAGTATATTATGTGAATGGTTTACCACAAATGATTGACAAAAAACACTTGCCAATTGTACTTCCAGAAGTGGAGAAATATTTGCCAACTGAAGACGGTCAGCCACCATTAGGGAATGCAACGGTTTGGGCTTGGGACAGTGTTCAGTGTTCAGTGGTTAGTAATCAGTTAATAGATAACGTGAATGTTTTCCCGTTAGAATTAAACACAATGCCAGGTTGGGCAGGTTCGTCTTGGTACTGGATGCGTTACATGGATGCAAAAAACGAAAATGATTTTGCTAGCGAAGACGCTTTAAAATATTGGGAAAACGTAGATTTATACATTGGAGGAAGCGAGCACGCAACCGGACATTTATTGTATTCTCGTTTTTGGAATAAATTTCTAAAAGATAGAGGTTTCGCTCCAACCGAAGAACCATTCAAAAAATTGATTAATCAAGGAATGATTTTGGGAATGAGTGCATTTGTTTATAGATATGAATATGGGTTAAGTTCAGATTCTGTTGATCAAAAAAGAAAAATGATTTTTGTTTCTAAAAATTTAATTGAAAAAGCAATTAAAGGAAACTTGATGTTTGATGAAATCAATAATCAAACCATTGGAGTTCATTCGGATTTAATTTCAATTCATAAAACTCTTTTAAGTTCGCCTTTGGATTGGAAGTATTTTACTCCTATTCACGTGGATTTATCTTGTATCAATGATATCACTAACGAATTAGACATCGAAAAATTCAAAGCGCATCCATTATATTCAGATTATAAAGATGCGGAATTCATTTTAGAAGATGGTAAATACATTGTAGGTCGCGAAGTAGAAAAGATGTCGAAATCGAAATACAACGTAGTCAATCCAGATGATATTTGTAATGAATACGGTGCGGATACATTGCGTTTGTACGAAATGTTCTTAGGACCATTAGAACAAGCAAAACCTTGGAATACAGCAGGTATTACTGGAGTTGCTGGTTTTTTGAAAAAATTATGGCGTTTGTATTTTGATGACAACGGTTCGGTAATAGTAAACGATGAACCAACTGCAGAAATGTATAAATCGTTACACAAAACCATTAAAAAGGTTACAGAAGATATTGAGAATTTCTCTTTCAATACATCGGTTTCGCAATTCATGATTTGTGTAAATGAATTACAACAATTAAAATGCAATCATAGAGCCATTTTAGAACCATTAGCGGTTTTAGTTTCTCCTTATGCGCCTCATATTGCTGAGGAATTGTGGTCTGCTTTAGGTCATGAAGGTTCAATTGCAACGGTAGCTTTCCCAAAATTTGAAGAAAAATATTTAGTAGAATCGGAGAAAGAATATCCAGTTTCATTCAACGGAAAGATGCGTTTTACAATTAAATTACCTTTAGATTTAACGGCAGCTCAAATTGAAGAAATTGTAATGGCAGACGAAAGAACACAAAATCAATTACAAGGAAGAACACCAAATAAAGTGATTATCGTTCCGGGTAAGATTATTAATTTGGTGGGATAATTTCAGCACATTTTTGTCATGCTGAAAGCATCTCGCGCAATCTAAGTAAAGACTCTTTCAGATTGACAAACTATGTGACTAATATTAAACAGCAGATTCGCTGATTTCAAATTAATCTGCGAATCTGCTGTTTTTTCTTTTCGTTTTTGTAACATTTTTCGTTTTTTACGTATAATAAATAAATCAAAATGTCAACTTGTCATTTAAGATAAATTGGCTTAAATTTTGTGTGTAGTTTATAAAATTAAAAAGAAAAATTATGTTTGGATATTATATCATGATTGGAGTGATTGCTCTAGTAAGTTGGTTAGTAAGTTCTCGTTTGAAGAGCAAGTTTGAATATTATTCAAAAGTATCATTAAGAAACGGAATGAGTGGTGCAGAAATCGCCGAGAAAATGCTTCACGATCACGGAATTTTTGATGTAAAAGTAATTTCAACACCAGGAAGGTTAACGGATCATTACAATCCGATGGATAAAACGGTAAACTTATCAGAAGCTGTTTATAATCAAAGAAATGCTGCTGCTGCGGCTGTTGCGGCTCACGAAGTTGGACATGCTGTGCAACACGCTCAGGCCTACAGTTGGTTAACGATGCGTTCTAAAATGGTGCCTGTAGTAAACATTTCGTCAAGCATGTCGCAATGGTTAATTATGGGTGGTTTGATTTTAGGTTTCGCTTCTAAATCAAGTATTGGTTTTTACGTAGCGGTTGCAGGTTTAATTTTAATGGCAATTGCAACTACGTTCAGTTTTGTTACGCTTCCAGTGGAATACGATGCAAGTAACAGAGCTTTGGCTTGGTTAAAAAATAAAAATATGGTTAGCCAACAAGAATATGCAGGTGCGGAAGATTCATTAAAATGGGCTGCAAGAACTTATGTAGTCGCGGCTTTAGGAGCTTTAGCGTCTTTATTGTATTGGGCTTTCCAAATTTTAGGTTCGAGAGAGTAATTAGTTTGATATTATATTTTAAAACCCAAATTCATTCAGAGTTTGGGTTTTTTGTTTGTTCTTGATTTTTGAATTTGAAATTTACAACTGAATTTGTCTCTCAATTTGCTGTTCCAATGAAATATACGTTTCCGTTCTTGAAACCCCATCAATAGGTTGGATTTTCTTGTTTAATAATTGCATCAAATGTTCGTTATCTCGGCAAATGATTTTAATTAAAATACTCCAATTTCCTGTGGTATAATGACATTCCAAAACTTCTGGAATTTTCTTCAATTCTTTTACCACTTCTGGATTACTTGACGCTTTTTCTAAATATATTCCGATGAAAGCCATCGTGCTGTAACCCAAAACTTTTGTATCCACAATAAACTTCGAACCTGAAATCACTCCAGCTTGTTCTAATTTTCTTAGTCGTTGATGAATCGCAGCGCCTGAAATTCCAATTTTATTTGCAATCTGTAAAATAGGTTTACGAGCGTCTTCCATCAAATCGCGAAGAATTTCTTTGTCGATTCCGTCGATTTCAATTTGTAAGTGATTTATCTTCATTTTCAATTGATTTGAAAGTAAAAATACAAAATTGATTTCAAATGCAATAAAAAAATCCGAAACCAATTACGATTTCGGATTTTCTATTTTGAATTATAATTACTTAATTCTTTATATTTAGCGGATTGTAACCTAAATACGGAACTTCAGTTTCTTTGAATATTACACCATAATCTTCTAATTCTTTCAAGATTGGATTGTACACCTCTTTTGTAATTGGTAATTGTACGCCAGGAGTTGTAATTTCTTTATTTAAGATTTTCAATGTAGCAATTGCCACTGGAAGTCCAACGGTTTTTGCCATTGATGTATACGTTTGATCATCACCAATGCAAACCATGGTAGAATCAATTTGTTTTTTCTCGCCGTTTAATTCGTAACCAAATTTATGATACATCACAATCATGTCTTTATCATTTGGTTCCAAAGCCCATTTTTCAGACAAGATTTTTTCCAAAATTTGTGCTGGCGTTGCTTTTATTAAACCAATTTTTTTGTTCGGATTAAACAAATCGATTTCGACTAATTTATCCCAAATGATATCGTCTTGATCAATTTTTTGTGCATGACGCAATTTGATTTCCACAGTATCGGTTGGGTGATAAGGTAAAAACGAATTCGTAAATTCGCGATACGTCATGTTTTCTGAGTTGTCAATCGTGTATGAATCATCGGTCATACCTAATTGTACTAAGATATCCCAAGCTCTTGAGTAACCCACTCTTCTAATTGTTCCGCGGTAACAAGTTAAGGCGTTGTCTAATCCGTAAACGCTTCTGTATTTTAGGGAATCTCTGTTAGCATACGCTTCAAATCTTCCGTAACCTTCTACTTCTAAAAACTCCGTTCTTCTGAATAATTTAGTGTATGGAATATATTTATAAGTACCTTCTTGAATGAATTTAGCCGCGCCACCTTGTCCAGCTAAAACTACGTTTCTTGGATTCCAAGTAAATTTGTAATTCCATAAATTGGTATCGCTTTCAGGAGCAACTAATCCACCACAGAACGATTCAAATAAAATGATGTTTCCGCCTTTTTCACGAATTTCATCTAATACTTTCATCGCACTCATGTGGTCAATTCCTGGGTCAAGCCCAATTTCGTTCATGAAAACTAAGTTATTTTCTTTAGCTGCAGCGTCTAATTCTTGCATTGCTGGGCTAATATAAGATGCGGTTACCAAGTGTTTTTTGTAGGTAATACAATCTTTAGCTACTTCTAAATGCAAATGTGCTGGCAACATCGAAACCACAACATCCACCTTTTGAATTTCTTCTTTTCGTTGCGCTTCATTGAAAATATCAAAAGCAATGGCTCTAGCATTTTTATGATTATTGGTTTTTTGTTTTGCTAATTCTTCCGACAAATCGCCAATAGTAAGCTGAAGATTTTGTGCTTCAGAATGGTCTAAAAGGTATTTTATAAGGGATGAAGCAGAACGACCCGCTCCAATGACTAAAATATGTCTCATTTTGTAAAATCTGAAAATATCACACGAAGATAGTAAAATGTTATATTTATAAAAACAAATTCTTCATTTATGTCATAATTTAACATAAAAACTTTTGCTATCTTTGGTCTCAAATTTTATAAAATGGATAAGAAAATACTGTTGGTTGCGGCTATTTTGGGAGTTACAGCAATAATTTTGGGAGCATTTGGGGCTCACGGATTAAAAAAAGTACTTTCAGTAGAGCAATTGGCAACATTTGAAGTTGGGGTGCGTTATCAAATGTATCATGCTTTGTTTTTACTTTTTATTGGAACTTTTACTTTTTTAGGAGAGAAAGAA
>RXJZ01000043.1 GCA_003963025.1 Flavobacteriaceae bacterium | reverse complement strand
TCGCTAATAAACATTTGTAACTTTAAATAACCTTTTGTGGGTTTAGACACAGGAAGCTTCGTAAGCCCGCCTACGTCTATTTGCAAAACGTTAGCAGTAACCGTATGACGACCACTAAACAACAGACAAGACACGAATGACAATATATATTTCAATACTAAGAGGAATTAACGTAAGTGGACAAAAACTAATCAAAATGGACGCTTTACGAAAGTCGTATGAAAATTTAGGGTTTCGTTGCGTTACGACTTATGTGCAAAGTGGAAATGTTGTTTTTATAGGAAACAAAGTAAAACCTGACGAACTTGCAAAGACAATAACACGACAAATTGAAAAGGACTTTGGTTTTGACGTTCCTGTATTCGTTTTGACCATTGACAACTTGAAACAAATAATTGAGAGTAATCCGTTTTTAAAACATAGTGACAAGGACACAAATTTTTTACACGTTACTTTTCTATCTTCAAAACCACAAAAAATCGACATAAACGCAATAGAAGAAAAGAAACTTAGCGGAGAAGAAATATCTTTTGCCGACAATGCTGTTTATTTATATTGTCCAAACGGCTATGGAAAAACAAAATTGACCAACAGTTTTTTGGAAACAAAACTAAAAGTTGGTGCGACAACCAGAAATTGGAAAACAACAAACGAACTTTTAAAAATAGCACAAGAAACAACATAAAAAATGAATAAAGAACTGACAGTAACAACAAGCATTGAAATCAATGCAGACAAAGCAAAAGTTTGGGATGCTTTGACAAATCCTGAAAAAATTAAAGTCTATCTTTTTGGGACAGAAACCTTGACCGATTGGAAAACAGGAAGCGAAATAATTTTTCAAGGCGAGTACCAAGGACACCAATACAAAGACAAAGGAATAATTCTTGACATCCAGACTGATAAAATTTTGCAGTATTCGTATTGGAGTGGTTTTTCAGGACTTGAAGACAAACCTGAAAACTATTCTTTGGTTTCTTACAAACTTGACAAGACAAACGAAAAAACTTTGCTGACATTGACACAGACAGGTTTTGCAAACGAACAAGCACAACAACATTCACAGACAGCGTGGACAAATGTATTACAACAAATAAAACAAATGACCGAATAAAAACGGCTACTGCTAACATCGGTTTGGCAATATGGCGGGCTGAAGTGCTTCTATGAAATATTTGTGCAAGGTTCAACAGCAGTAATTCTATTGAACTTTTGTGCTAAAAATCCGCCACATCGCCAAGCCGAAAACCGTTAGCAAACATTTTAAGAAAAATCCTATGATAAGAAATTTTCTTCTCTTATATTTAATTTTGAGCTTTTCTAATCTAAACGCTCAATTTAATAACTGTTTATATTCCAACATAAACTCGATAGATGATAAAATAATTATAAATAAAAATGTTGATGATTTAGAAATTAAATCCATTGTCCTAAATATTTCAGAAAAACTTAATATTGATTATAACTTTACAATTTACAACTATCCAAACTTTAATAATTGTGCAGCACTTAATTATTATGGGCATAAAATAATTATATATGATCCAATATTTTTAAAAAAAATATCAAAAAATAAAAAAAGTGTAATTACATCAATTTTGGCACATGAAATTGCACATCATTTATTAAATCACACAAGCATTTACACGAGTAACTTGGAAGAGAAAAGAAAACGTGAATTAGAAGCAGATTACATTTCTGCTGTAATTATGAAAAAACTTGGTTACACACTTAACCAATCAATTGAAGGAGTTGAACAATTGAATGATTTTAATGATAATGATTTCAATTCAACACACCCCTTAAAAGAAAAAAGAAATTTAATAATTACAGAAGTCTTTGAAACTAAAAATGAAAATATTAGCAAGTATATCGAAACAATAATTGATTATTCAAAAAGAGAAGCTAGAGAAATTATAAATACAAAAAACTATGATAGAGCATTAAATTTAATAGATTCTAATGAAATTAAAAAAGCAATAATTGAATTAAATAAACTTCAGCAAATAAATGAATTTTTATATGTTGTTGCTCAATTAAAACTAGTCGAATTATACCGAGAAAATGGCAATGAATCGAATTGTATTAATATTTTATTAGAACTCGAGAGAAAACTAAATAATCCAAAATTTGTTGTAAATCAATTTAACTTAAGTCATAAAGAATCTTTTATTTCAAATCATATTTATTTTAATATTGCAGGCAGTTATGAGTTGCAAAAAAATTACGTTTTAGCATTAGAATACTATAAAAAAGCTTATAATAACCTTAAAGACGATAAAATAATTAAAAGTAAAATCGGAATATTAAATAATAAAATTGGTAATTATATTGAGGCTTTGGGTTATCTTAATGATTATGAAATTGATATTGCATATCTAAACAATAAATTTTCTCCTAAATTATTTAAAGAATTATTTGATTCTAGAATAAATACATTCGAAAAAAATAATATAGACAAAGAAGCAATAATCAAATTCTACAATTTAATTCTTAATGACTTTTCATTTGTTTTAAACGATAATGATAAACTATTATATCTTACTGATTATACAATTTTATTAATAAATGAATTTGAATTAAAGAAGAAGCATCATTACGAAACTTTGATTTATGAGTCATTTGTGATTTATAAAAATTTAAAGGATATAACAGCTAACAACTCAAATAAATATTTAATTATTCTATCAGACTTTTATAAAAAATATAGTTTCTTATTTGATATAAATTCAAAAATTAATACAGAAATAAATTCTTTTAAAAAATAATAATTATGAAAAAAATAATAATTCTATTGTCTTTTCTACTTACTTCCAATTTATTTTTTTCTCAAGAAAATAATCCTATTATAAAAATAAATATAACAGGTGTTTTTAAGTTAAAAAGAGAAAATGAAAAATTACAATATATTGGTGGTCAAAAAAATGATGATGTCTATAATCACGAAGTAATAATTTATAAAGAAAATGGTTTTTTAGTTTTAAAAAATATTATTAAAGATCAAAATACTTTTAGTTATGGTTTGATTAATAATATTTTTCACGAACAAATTTCTACCGACGAATTATCTACTTTTTTCTTTTGGAAATTTTCTAATTCTTATAATGATAAAAGAGGAACAGCATATATTGACATTAGAATGTTAAAAAACAAAACAAATTATAAAAATAAACTTTTTGTTTCTTTATTAATGGAAATTGATGACAATCAAATATATCAATATGAAGGTTTTATTGAATCGAATGACTTCATCAAGTTAACTGAAAATTAAGATAAATTAATCCCTTGTGTAAAATAAAGAATAACTATTCTAAAACATATAACACTTTTGTGAAAACTCATTTTTTAAAACCGGGCGATAATAAAAAAATTATTGAAAAACTAACAACTATATTTTTGGAAGATGACGACTTACATATAGCCGTGGCTTATTTTAATAGTGAGTACTTTGCAAATTTGATTATAAACAGAGCTAAAAAAAAGTTAAAAACCTTATTGATATTAAATACTTCTGATATAATAAGACCCAAAGAAGCTGGTAAATCTGAAATTGTTATAAGTAATGCTCTTATAAGAATATTAAAAGAAGAAAGAGATTATATTTTTTGCAAATCTCTAGGCTTAAGAATAAGTGGCAACTATCAAAATATGCATCACAAATTCTTGTTTACTAAAAATAAATTATTTTTTGGCTCTTTAAACTTAACTGATGCTGCAATAAATAGAAATTTCGAGTCAATCATAGAAACAGATAATAAATTTCTTATAAGAGAGTTTTATTCTGAATTTGGAAAATTATGGAACATTGCTTCTGAACTATATAGTGATAAAGAAGGCAAGCTAAGGAGCATAATGTGTCCAAAATGTGAAAATAGTGACGGAGTAGATTTTGAAAGTTTTGGGCTTATTTGTCATATGTGTGGCTATAACTTTATTATTGACTAAAAATTAAAAACGTTTGCTAACACAGGTTTTGCAAGATTGCGGTTCCTAGGCTTAATTTAAAATTAGTTTTGTATCTTTGGGTTTAGTGTTTAACCGAAAGTTTCGGCTTCTTTAGTCCGCAACCTCGCAAAGCCTGGGAACGTTAGCGGTAATTTTACCAAACAGAATGTTGAACATAAAAAAATATAATCCGATGAAGCTATAAGTAACTGTCCAAAATATATAAACT
>RXJZ01000266.1 GCA_003963025.1 Flavobacteriaceae bacterium | reverse complement strand
AATTTCGGATGCATTTAAACTAGAATTCAATGGAATACTCAACACTTCTTTGTGAATTTTTTCCGTAATTGGAAATGATAATTGATTCCAATTGGCTAATGCTTTTTGTTTGTGTGGCGGAATTGGATAATGAATCATCGTTTCAATTCCGTTTTCTTTTAAATAATTTTGCAAATCCATTCGATTGAAAGTTCGGATGACAAACAAATGAAACACGTGATTTTGAGATAAATCCCAATTTGGCATTACAATCTTATCATTCTTAATTTCCGAAAGATAGCGTTTTGCCATACTTCTACGGAAATCATTTTCCGAATCTAATTGCTTCAATTTGATATTTAGAAAAGCCGCTTGTAATTCATCTAATCTTGAATTAACTCCTATAATTTCATTCTCATATTTAACTTTAGAACCATAATTTCGCATCGAAAACAAAACTGTTGCCAATGCATCATCATTAGTTGTAATAGCTCCTGCATCTCCTAAAGCTCCAAGATTTTTTCCAGGATAAAAACTAAAAGCAGTAGCATGACTCAAATTTCCAGCTTTCTCATTTTCTGAAAACTGACTTCCGTGCGCTTGAGCTGCATCTTCAATAACTAAAAGATTGTGCTTTTTAGCGATTTCGTTTAAAGCTTTCATTTCACACAATTGTCCATATAAATGAACAGGTAAAATAGCTTTAGTTTTAGATGATATTTTAGCTTCAATTTCGTCTGGATTGATATTATAAGTTTCCAATCGTGGTTCAACTAAAACGGGAACTAAATCAACTTGTAAAATTGCTAGAATACTTGCAATATAAGTGTTTGCCGGAACGATAACTTCATCACCTTTTTGTAACTTTCCAAGGTGGATGTAAGCTTTGAAAATCAAAACCAATGCATCTAAACCGTTACCAACACCAATACAATGTTTCGTTCCGCAGTAAGTGGCGAAATCCTTTTCAAACTGTTTTACTTCATCACCTAAAATATACCAGCCAACTTCTAAAAATTGCTTCATCTTTTTCTGAAAAGCAGTTTCAAAAGGTTGGTTTAATTTTTTTAAATTTAGGAAATGTATCATAGTAAAACGTTTTCTAAAAGTGGATAATTCTTAGTTTCAATCTCAAAAAAATTTTGAACAATGGTTCGTGCTCCAAAACCTTCTTTCCAAAACAGCAATCCTTTATTGATATTTTGTCCTTGATTTTCATTTGAAATTCCGAAATCGAAATACTTTTTATTACGAAACGTATACGTTATTAATCTGTTGTGTAAAAAATCTAAACTTCCGGTTGTATTTTTCGATTCATCGGCTGAGATATATTGCGAATGCGCTACAAAATCACTTTCAAAAACAGTAGTTCCTGCTATGATTTTTCCTTCTTTATAGACATTGAATTGTCTGATATTATTTGGAAATTTTGATTTTAACAACATGATTTCTTCAAGCGAATGAACAGGTTTTGCCTGATGCTTTTGTGCTAAATTAGGAATTAATATTTGATTCCAAAACGAAGTAAAATCTTGTTCTTCTCTAAATTCTAATCCAAAATCGGTTCCTCTTTTTATACCTTCTGCCCTACTGTTGCTAAATTCGAAATCGGTTTCTAAATTAATGACTGACAAACTATCTCTACGAATTAATTTTGCATTTAAAATAAAACTCAAATACTCCATTTCATCAGAAGGCGATTCGTGATAAATAGTTGGCAATTGCTTCATTTGAAGAGAAGAAACACCATTTTCATTCAAAAATTTTAATACTGAATGTACTATTTCAATTACTTCTTGAAGTCTTGTTTTCTGATTTAAAACCAAACCTCCATAGGTCAATCCTTGATGAGAATACAGCGTATTTTCTACTTTATTTGCAGGTAAAATGGCTTTCAAATGGTTCTTTTCATCAAAAATCAAAAGCGAATAATCTTCAAATCGATCTTGATGATATTCCATAAAATCGCGATGAAACAAGAATGTTGCATTTTTAGCATGGGCTACAAAATTGTTCCATGTAGAATAAAATTCGGCTTTATATATTTGTATGTGATACTTTTTCAAAAAAGTAATTTTTAAAGTGGAAAATTACTAAATTTTTTATGGTATCTGATTTCTTTGGTATGTTTTTTAAAAAAATATAGTAATTTAGAACCAAATTTTCACAAAATCAACATGTTGAAAAAATTATATTGTCTCATTATTATTTGTCAATTTCTTATTCCATCTTGTATTAAAGCACAGGATATTTCCTTGTACACACAAATTAATGGTAGATATGATTTTACATTTATTGGCAACACAATGGGGCCGGATGAAAACGAATTTCAATATCCAACATTTTTATATACCGAATCATCAGCTACATTAAATTTGGCAAGTAATGATCGTATTGAAAGAGCTTATTTATATTGGGCTGGAAGTGGGGTTGGTGATACAAATGTAAAATTAAACGGAATTGATATGTCGCCCGATATCTTGAGTACAGTTGTGGGAACTTCTAGCAATCTTACTTATTTTAGTGCTTTTAAAGATATAACCAGTTTTGTTCAATTAACAGGCAATGGTCTTTACACGCTTTCCGATTTCGATTTAAATAACTTGGTTACCACCTATTACGACAATGCAACACAATTTGCGAGCTGGGCAATTTTAGTAGTTTATGAAAATCCTAATTTAACACTGAATCAATTAAATATTTATCAAGGTTTAGAAGCTTTATCACCGAATCGTCCATTAGGAATAATTGATAATATGACTATTCAATTGGATAATCTTTATTTAATAAGTAATACGGGGGCTAAAATTGGATTTATAGCTTGGGAAGGTGATCGATTAATACAATTTGAAGAAAAATTGAGTTTCTCTGCTAACGGAACGACTAATGTTTTAAGCAATTCTTTAAACCCAAGCTTTAATGCATTTAACGGAACGAATACAGAAACAGGCGCCACAAACTTATACAACATGGATTTAGATGTTTATTCCATTGAAAATTACATTGTTCCAGGAACCACATCTGCATCCGTTTCACTTCAATCAGGTCAAGATTATGTAATGTTAAATACAATTGTTACCAAACTAAATAGTCAATTACCTGATGCTACAATTGTTTTGGAAAATCCAATTTCAATTTGCAATTCAAGAGAAGTTACTGTTGATTATACCGTTTCAAATTTAAATAGCACTGAAGTTTTACAAGCCAATACTCCAATAAGTTTTTATATTGAAAATCAAGTCATAGCTACCACATACACTCAAAATATAATTCCAATTGGAAGTTATGAAAATGGTACTATTACATTAACTATTCCAAACTCTATTCCTTCAAATTTCACATTAATTGCAAATGTTGATGACACTGGAAATGGAACTGGAATTAGACCTGAATTAATTGAAACTAATAACTCATTTCAAATAGAAATTGAATTAACAGTATCACCAACCTTTAATAGTTTAAATCCTTTAACATCATGTAATCTTGGATTAACTAAAGGGCTTTTTAATTTTTCAAGTTATTTTGAAATGGTTAAAACAAATCCTACTCATTTAATTTCTTTTCATGAAACCTATAATGATGCTGTACATAATATAAATCCTATTTTGAACAGTTCAAATTACAATGCAGTTACCACTCCCAAAGAAATTTTTGTTCGTATTGATAATGGTTGTTTCTCTGTTACTTCATTTCAACTTTTAACAGAAAATTGCCCGCCAGTAGTTTACAATGCAGTTTCTCCGAATGGTGACGGTTCAAATGATACTTTTTTCATCGATGGACTTCGCGATATTTTTATGAATTTTGAATTGTTAATTTACAATCGTTGGGGTAAACTTTTATGGACAGGAAACAATAACAAAGCTGATTGGAATGGCTATGTTGAAGAAGGAATTGGAAGTTCTTTAGCTCCTTCAGGCACCTATTATTACATTCTTTATTTAAATGACACAAATTATTCAGAACCACTAACAGGTTACCTCTATATAAACAGATAATTTAGTTAACAAAAGTTAAATTTTATTAAATCTATTTCTTACAATATTAAAATCGAAGATAATTTTTATCTTTAGCCTTTACTAAACCAAAAAACATGAGATACTTATCGTTATTGTTAGTATTCGTGCTTTCCTTTTCATCGAATGCACAAGAATATTTTCCAAAAAATGATGGCGTAAAACAAAGTTTTAAAAACTTTACCGCAATTACAAACGCCACTATTTATGTATCAGCAACGCAAAAAATTGAAAAAGCAACGCTGTTAATCAAAGAAAACAAAATTGTAG
>RXJZ01000237.1 GCA_003963025.1 Flavobacteriaceae bacterium | reverse complement strand
CAGCAACACCTCCTTCGTGTGTAGCTATTACCTCTCCTGTTTCTGGAACTGCAGATGTTTCTTCTAGTACAATAACATGGGCTAGTGAAATTAATGCTACGGGTTATAACATCAGTGTAGGGACTACACCAGGTGGAACAGATGTGTTAAATAATTTTGATCTTGGTAATGTATTAACTTATAATTTAACAGGTTTATTAGGAGGTACTACTTATTATGTAACGGTTTATCCATACAACGATAATGGAGTAGCAACAGGCTGTACTGAAATAAACTTTACTACTTGTGATGTGGCTTCAATTCCATTTAATGAAGAATTTGAAACAATTACAACAGGTATTCCATCATGTTGGGGAATTGCAGGAACTACCACGACTGCTGGTTATCATTTTTCTAGTTATGCTACAGGAAATGTAGGAAGAGGATTAAGATTTGACTCTTATATAAATACTACTGGAAGAACATCAGAGTTAACTACTCCTGTGATTGATGCTTCAACAGTTTCTTCATTAAGATTGAAATTTTATTATAAAAATCCAACAGGAGGTAATTTCCAAGTTTTTATATCTTCTGATGGAGGGGCTACTTATACATCTTTAGAAACCGGATTGATCAATACAACTAACTGGACATTGAAAACTTATGTGGTAACAAGCTATATAAGTTCAAATGTTAAAGTTAAGTTTGTAGGAACAAGTAATTATGGTAATGGAGATGCTTATGTATATTTAGATGGTGTTGTACTTGAAGAAATTCCTGCTACTACTCCTTCTTGTGTGACTTTGTCTTCACCAGCTAATGGGGCTATTAATGTGTCTAACACAACATTAGTTTGGCCAGCTAATCCAGATGCTACAGGGTATAACATTACTGTGGGTACTTCTGCTGGTGCTTCTGACGTGTTAAATAATTTTGATGCGGGTAATGTTTTAACATACCATTTATCAAATTTAGTTGGTGGTACAACATATTATGTAACAATTACTCCTTATAACACATTTGGAAGTGCAACTGGTTGTACAGAGAGTAATTTTACAACTTGTGATGAGCTTGGAGATTTTTCTGAGAATTTTGATGGATTAACAGCGACTAATTTAATCCCTGATTGTTGGTCTAGAGTTTTAAGTGACGGTGTAAGTACTTATGCAACTGTTGGTACATCTGGAACTAATTTTAGTGCACCTTACAGTATTTCTTTATATAACTCTAGTTCTCCTTCAACTTCAAATATTATGTTAGTAACGCCTTATATAAATAATTTAAGTGCAGGAACTAATAGATTGAGATTTATGGCAAGAAATGAATATAGTGATACCCAAGATATAATTGTTGGTACAATGAGTAATCCTGCAGATGCATCTACTTTCACGCCTTTACAAACGGTTGATATCAATGGAACTTTTGCTCAGTATATCGTTGATTTTACAGGTTATGCTGGAACAAATAAATACATTGCATTGAAAAGACTTTCAACATCAACTTATACATACGTATATATTGATAATGTTATTTGGGAAGCTGTTCCTGCTTCTGCACCAACTTGTGCTACTAATATTGTAGCAACGCCTGATTCAGCATGTGGTAATTTTGCTAACTCAATTACTTGGAATGCAACTTCAGGTGCAGATGGATATTATATTACAGTAGGTACAACCACTGGAGGTACAGATATTGCAAATAATATTAATTTAGGTAATGTAACTACATATTCTTTCTTAGGAAATTCTGCTACTACCTATTTTTATACCATTTCTCCTTATAATGCAATTGGTACAGCATCAGGTTGTACAGAAGGTTCATTTACAACAAATGCAAATGGATGTTATTGTATTTCTGGTCCAACATCTGTTGATGGAACGGGTATTACTAATGTACAATTAGTTGCTACAAATTTCCCTAATTCTGTTTCAACAGCTCCTGTTTATAATGATCATACAGCAACTGTTGTAGATATGCCTAGAGGTATTAATAATAATGTTCAAATTACATTTGATGTACCATCTTGGGGAACAAATAGTTATGATTACAACACAATAATTTGGATTGATGCTAATGACAACTATACTTTTGAGGCTTCTGAAATTGTTTTCACAGGAGTATCTCCTACAACCGCTACACCTACGTTGTTAAATGCTTCATTTGTTGTGCCAGGAACTATTTCATTGGGGCAACATAGAATGAGAATAGTGGCTACTGATGTTGCTCAAGTTCCTGCAAATCCTTGTTATGGTGGAACTTATGGTGAAACAGCTGACTTTACAGTTAATGTGGTAGCACCTTCATGTGCACCACCAGCAGCAACAACTAGTATAGTTAATGATTGTGCTAATTCTCAATATTTTATAAATGTAAATGTTACTGATTTAGGAAATGGTTCACCTGTTATTACTAATGGAACTTCAACATGGCCAGTTTCGGCTGTAGGAGCACAAAATGTTGGTCCGTTTGCTTTTGGAGCTCCTGTTAATTTAACAATTTTACATGGTACTGATTCTTTGTGTAATTTAACATTAGGAACATTCAACTATGCTGGATGTCCTCCGGTAAATGATGAATGTAACAATGCTACTGTTCTAACTCCAGGTGCTGTGTTTGCTACTAATCCATTAGTAGGAACAAATGAATTTGCTACAGCTTCTTCTGGTGCTCCTGCTCCAGGTTGTGCATCTTATTCTGGAGGTGATGTATGGTATTCAGCTGTAGTTCCTGCTTCTGGAAGTTTAACTTTTGAATTAAATACTAATGCAGGTGGAATTACTGATGGTGCTGGTGCTGTTTATAGTGGTGCATGTGGAAGTTTAACTTTAATTAGTTGTGATGATTATTCTAGTTCAGACCCAAATGATCAACCTTTAATTACGGTTACTGCTAGAACACCAGGAGAAGTTCTTTATTTTAGAGTATGGGAATATGGAAATAATTCTTTTGGTACATTCCAAGTATCCGCTTATGACGCTTCATTGTCAGCAGGTTCTTTTAACAACTCTAATTTCTTAATTTATCCTAATCCAGTAAAAGATATGTTAAATATTTCTTACTCATCAGAGATATCTTACGTTCGTGTTGTTAACATGTTAGGTCAAGAAGTAATTTCTAGAGATATTAATGCTACTTCTACTCAGTTAGATATGTCACACTTAAGTGCAGGTGCTTATTTAGTAACTGTTTCTTCAGGTGATGCATTAAAAACACTAAAAGTTATTAAGCAATAAGCATTATCTAATATAATGATTAAAGTCCCGATTTATTCGGGACTTTTCTTTTTTACTATCTTTGTAAAAAAAAGTATGTTTTTTTCGTTTATTGTTCCAGTTTATAACCGACCTGATGAAATTGATGAATTGCTTGAAAGCCTAACTAGGTTTACATCTTCAATACCTTTTGAAGTTGTAATTGTAGAAGATGGTTCAACTATTCCTTGTGAGAATATAATTGAAAAATATACCCCTAAATTAACTATTTCCTATTATTTTAAATCAAATTCTGGACCAGGAGATTCTCGTAATTACGGGATGACATTGGCAAAAGGAGATTATTATATTATTTTGGATTCTGATTGTATCATTCCTCCAAATTATTTATCTCAAGTTCAAAAAAGTTTAGAGGAAGAATATGTTGACTGCTTTGGAGGACCAGATGCTGCATTGGATTCCTTTTCCGACATTCAAAAAGCAATTAGTTTTACCATGACTTCATTCTTAACTACTGGAGGAATTAGAGGAGGAAGTGAAAAAGTAGATAAATTTCAACCCAGAAGTTTTAATATGGGATTATCCAAAAAAGCTTTTGAAGCTTCTAATGGTTTTGGTAATATTCACCCAGGTGAAGATCCAGATTTATCTATTCGATTATGGAATTTAGGTTTTAAAACGAAGTTAATTAAGAATGCTTTCGTCTATCATAAAAGAAGGATAAGTTGGGAGAAATTCCAAATTCAAGTGAATAAATTTGGTAAAGCACGTCCTATTTTAAATTTTTGGTATCCTGAATATACTAAAATTACATTTTGGTTTCCAAGTTTATTTTTATTAGGCTTTCTATTCTCTGCGTTATTGGCCATTTTTAAAATTTACTTTTTTATTGCTTTATATGGATTTTATTTTTCTCTATTATTCATAAGTTCGTTATTTTCCAATAAAAGCCTAAAAATTGCGTTATATTCTTTATGGGCAACTATAATTCAGTTTTATGGTTATGGAAAAGGTTTTTTACAATCCTATTACAAAATCTCAATTTTAAAACAAAAACCTCAAGAGGCATTTCC
>RXJZ01000067.1 GCA_003963025.1 Flavobacteriaceae bacterium | reverse complement strand
TATTTTACCCGTAACAATTACAACAATGGAAAAGTTGTTATGGATAAAGATAAAGTAATTAAACTTAAACTTTTTAAGGCTTCTTTAGAGAATGGTAAATGGGGTAAAATCACAGAGCTTCCTTTTAATAATAATGCATACAATTTGGCACACCCTGCTTTAAGCCCTGATGAAAAAACATTATATTTTGCTTCAGATATGCCGGGAGGTTATGGGAATTCTGATTTGTATAAAGTAGCTATCAATGACGACGGTAGTTATGGTAAACCTGAAAATTTAGGAGATAAAATTAATACTAAGGCTAGAGAAACTTTTCCTTTTATTGCTTCTGATGCTACTTTATATTTTTCTTCTGATGGACTTATTGGTATGGGAGGATTGGATATTTTTAAATCTGTACCAGATGAAAAAGGGAACTACTCTAGTTTTCAGAATGTAGGAGCTCCAATTAATAGTGAGCGCGATGATTTTGGATTTGTAGAAAGTCCATTTAAAAATATTTTCTTTGTTTCTTCAAATAGAGAGGGAGGAAAAGGGTATGACGATATCTATAAAGTAAAAGTAAATCCA
This sequence comes from Flavobacteriaceae bacterium, assembly GCA_003963025.1. GTDB lineage: Bacteria > Bacteroidota > Bacteroidia > Flavobacteriales > Flavobacteriaceae > Flavobacterium. The sequence goes on along the minus strand of RXJZ01000067.1, from coordinate 7,800 downwards.
GAACCTAAAAAAGGGATTATTATTAATAAGGTTATAGATGAAATATCTAAAGAACCTATAGCTGATTCAAAAATTACTCTTTTAGATGCAAATCAAAATAAGATTGCTGAAACAGTAACAGATGCTCAAGGTAATTTTAGCTTTAATGATATTCGTACTGATAGAGAATTTTATATTTTAGTTGCAAATGATAACTATTTAGCTAAAGAGTTTAGAGTTAAAGGAATTGAACAAAATAATCAGGTATTTGAAGTTGCTCCTAAGGTAATTAAAACAAAGCCAGGTGATGATTTAGTTAAATTATTAAATATTACCATTTATTTTGATTTAGATAAATATTTTATTAGACCTGATGCAGAAGTAGAGTTAGCAAAAATTATTGAAATCTTGAAAATGTATCCAAATTTAAAAATAGATATTCGTTCTCATACAGATAGTAGACAAAGTGAAGCTTATAATATACGATTGTCAACTTTCAGAGCAAATTCAACTCGTGATTATTTAATTAAAAAAGGAATTGCTAAAGAGCGTTTAACATGTAAAGGATATGGTGAATCTCAATTATTAAATAATTGTACAGATGAAGTTCCTTGTACTAGAGAACAACACCAATTAAACAGACGAAGTGAGTTTATTATTATTCAATAAACTTTGATTAAAATTTTAAAGAGGAACTTAGAAATAAGTTCCTTTTTTTAATAGGATGATTTGAATGTTCTATTTTTGTATAAAATAATAATTATGAAAAACTGGAATCCCATCACAACGGATCAACAAGTAAGAGCAATTGTTGAACGATCAAACGAAAAAACACAAATTATTTTTAAAGACAGTGTTACTTGCGGTATTAGTGCTTATGCTAAAGAGCGTTTGATGAATGGAAATGATTTGCTAATAGCTAAAGCTGATTTCAATTATTTGGATTTGCTTTCGTACCGAAGCGTTTCTAACTTTATTGCAGAAGAGTTGAATGTAATTCACCAATCGCCACAGGTAATTGTTTTAAAAAATGGGGAAGTGGTATATCGTGTTTCTCATCATAGCATTAAGGCGGAAGAAATTGAGAAGTATTTGTAATTTAATAATACAAAGTAAATCCCATTTTTTTAGCTAAAGTGTAGTGTTTTTGATATAAAATTTTGGTGATTTTTATTGCATCATCATCGTCATAACATAACGAGAAAAAGAGATTATCTAAAAATGTGCTCAAAATAGGTGTAGCATTTTGATATCCAGAAATAGCTGTTGCTCCCGTAATGTCTAAAAAGTATTGTGCGGTTTCGGTATCTAAATTTAATTGCATGGTATTTGCAAAGTGCAATTGTTTTCCTTTAAGTTTTCCTTCAAAAATTTCGGCAATTTCCTCTAGCGAATAGTTGTAAATGTCTATTTTGATTTTATTTTCAAATCCTTCAAACACCAAGTAGATGATTTCATATTCGTGAAAATTACGGTCTTCAAAGAGAAGGGTGTTTAAATTAGTTTCTAAACTTTCAATACTATCGCAAGTTTGATATATGGTGGTAATACCATACTGAAGTGTTAGTTTTTCTAGTGAGGGTAAAATTGTGCTTTGATGCTTGGGTAATGCTTCTAAACAGTATATTTTAAAATCAGAATTAAAGTTAACCATTTGTTTGTTTTTGGTTCAACAAATATAAGTGATTATAGGTTTTGTCTACTAGTTGTAGAAAGTAAAGAATGGTTTAAATGATTACTTTTATTTTGTTCTTACTTATGTTTTTGATTTTTTTCTTCAATTTTAGTTTTATTTATTCATTGACATTCAAATGGTTGGAATAAGGTAGAAGATGAATGTGTATTTTTTTTACTTTTTTCTTTTGAAAACGTTTGCAGAAATAAAAAATCGTTCTATATTTGCACTCGCAATACAGAAGTAGAGCACGACTTATTGGAGAAATGGCAGAGTGGTCGAATGCGGCAGTCTTGAAAACTGTTGACTGTAACAGGTCCGGGGGTTCGAATCCCTCTTTCTCCGCGGAATTAAAATCCTAACAATTGAAAATCAATTAGTTAGGATTTTTTTTTGAATCATAGTCTACATTTTGCCTATATTCAAATACTATAGTCTACAACAATTTCCCATGGCCAGAAAATCCATCAGAAAAACAAATAAAAACGATTGAAGAAAAAGCACAACAGGTTTTAGACGTTAGAGCTTCATTCCCTAAAAGTTCATTAGCAGATTTATACAATCCTTTAACCATGCCGCCAGCTTTAGTAAAAGCCCACAACGAGCTAGACAAAGCTGTTGATGCCGCCTATAGCAAACAAGCCTTCACCAGCGAAGCCAAGCGCATGGAGTTTTTATTTGAGTTGTATGAGAAATATACAGCCGGGTTGTTTGTTAAGGAGAAGAAGAGGAAGAAAATATAATTACCCCCACTCGTGAGCAATCCTTATGCGTTCGTTTTGTTAATTATGAGATGTATAAGAGATGCTGAAACGAGTTCAGTATGACAGAGAAGGAGTGAGGCTGAAACGAGTTGCATGACAGAAGAATGAACGCAATAGATATCTAAACTTAAAATACAAAACAAGTACTGTATAGCGTTTGTTTACTTTGCCTCAAAGTGATTAGAAAATGTTTTGATAGCTGATATTTTTTATACTTTTTGATGTTATTTGTTTGTGCTTTGTTCTCTTTTAATTAACAATAATGTTTGTTTTTAAAATTTTTGTTAAGTTAATAGTATCTTTTTGTAAAAAAAAATACAACTATTTTAATTTTTTTTATCTTTAGGGACAAATTATTTAATATGAATGAAGGTGTAATTGTTAATTTTAATAACATAAATTCTAGATTATTATTATTATTTCCTTGTTTTATTATTCTAGCATTAGTTTTGTTTTTTTTAATAAATAATTCTTTTAGTGTTGAAGGATATGTAGCAATTCAAAAGGATTTGTTTTATAACTTGAATCATTACTTTGGAAAGTATGAGAAAACGGCTTTTAACTTAACACAACTTGGTGATGCCTCTATATTTTTATCGTTTATAATCTTATTGGTAATTTATGCACCTAAATTTTGGTAATCGTTGTTATCTGCTTTGCTAGTTTCTGCAGTTTTATGTAAGTTTTTCAAAGAGTTGTTTTCAATACCCAGACCTGCCGAAATTTTAAATAAGGATAGTTTTATTATTGTAGGAAGAACTTTAGATGGTTTTAGTAGCTTACCCTCTGGACATACCGTTACCGTTTTTACGATTTTAACTGTAATCCTTTTTGCTTTTATGCCTAAAAAAATCATATATAAAGGCATTTGGATTTTTCTTTTACTTGGTTTTGGCTATTTAATTGGATTGTCTAGAGTTGCCGTTGGAGCTCATTTTCCTTTTGATGTTTTGATAGGAAGTGTTATTGGATATTGTTCAGGAGTGTTAGGAATACTTATTACTAGAAGATATAAAATTTGGAACTGGTTTTGTTTTAAGAAATTTACTCCGCTATTTATTATTGCTATTATTGCCTGTTGTGTTTCCGTTTCAATAAAAATATATAATGAAAAAATTATAGTTTTTTATTTAGTATTAATTAGTTTATTTGTGGCTCTTTATAAATTTATTTATGTTTACGTTAAAAAATAACTTCAAGATTCTCCCTTTTATTTTAATTATCAGTTGTCTTAACTTCTTATTTTTTCATATTCCTTTTTTTAATTTCGTATTTGAAAATATCAATTATAAAAGCCTTAGTGGTTTTTTTGTGATAACGAGTTTGGTAGTACTCATGATATTGTTAAATGCGTTTGTGTTTTTTTTACTTTTATTTTTATCACAACGTATTGGAAAATTTATACTTGTATTATTTTTTTTATTTAATGCCATTGCTGTTTACTTCGTTTCAACCTATGGTATAATTATAGATGAGAGTATGATAGGTAATGTATTGAATACCAATTATGAGGAGTCGAGCAGTTATTTTTCATTAAAATTGGTACTTTATCTTATTTTCTTGGGAGTTTTACCAAGTTATTTTATTGTTAAAAGTAAAATTGAAAGTGTATCACTAAAGCAGTTTTCGATACTATCATCGCTTACCTTATTGTTTGCCTTGTTTTTGGTTTTTGTTAATGCAAGTAATTGGTTATGGATTGATAAGAATTCAAAAAAGTTAGGAGGATTAGCAATGCCTTGGTCGTATGTAGTAAATACGTCTCTTTTTTATATTCATCAACATAAAAAAAATGAGAAGGAAATTTTACTTCCAGATGCAAAAATTAAGGATAATGAAAAAGCAATTGTAGTTTTAGTCATTGGAGAATCGGCTCGAAGACAAAACTTTTCTTTATACGGTTACAGTAAAAACACAAATCCATTGTTGTCTAAAACTCAAAATTTATTCCATTTTGATGCCAATTCTAGTGCCACTTACACAACTGCAGGTGTAAAAAGTATTTTAGATCACAAAGAGACAAATGATTTGTATGAAATTTTGCCTAATTACTTATATCGTAATGATGTAGAGGTGATTTGGCGAACTACCAACTGGGGGGAGCCACCCGTTCACGTTAAAAATTATCAAGATAAGAAGTATTTACAAGCCAATTGTAAAGAAGACTACTGTGGTTATGACGAAGTTCTTTTAAATGGATTAAAAGAGCAGATTTTAGCTAGTAAAAAGAATAAAATTTTAATTGTTTTGCATACTAGCACGAGTCATGGACCTAGTTATTATAAGAAATATCCTGTTCAATTTGAACATTTTACACCTGTTTGTAAAAGTGTAGAATTGTCGAATTGCTCTAAAGTAGAACTTATTAATGCGTATGATAATTCGATTGTTTATACCGATTATATTTTATATAAAACTATTGAATCATTAAAGCAATTGAATTCATATAAAAGTACGATGCTTTTTGTTTCTGATCATGGAGAATCTTTAGGAGAAAATAACTTATATATGCATGGAATTCCTATGAGTATTGCTCCAAAAGAACAATATGAAATTCCATTTATAGTATGGGTTTCAGATGCAAGTAAAATGAAAGTGAAAAAGATGGATAATTTGTCACAATACCACGTTTTTCATAGTGTCTTACATTTTTTAAATATTGAAAGTCCTATTTACAAGGAAGACATGAATATTTTTGAATACAAATAGAATCTTGAGTAAAAGAATCTTAATTTTTTGAAATTGAAAAAGTAAATGGTTTTAGAATAGCTTTAAAAAAGCCCCAAAATACTAGCGTTTTGGGGCTTTATATTAATAGTTTACGTAATCGGTGATTTCTAATCCGTAACCTATCATTCCTACTCGTTTGGTAGGAGCGGTGCTATTGGATAGTAATTCGATTTTGGTAATATCTAGATCATGAAGGATTTGTGCTCCAATTCCAAAATCTTTGGAGTCCATTTTAATTTGAGGCGCACGCATTTCGCCTTGGCTTTGTAATACTTTTAATTCTGCGATACGATCTAATAACTCTAATGATTTAACCTCTTGATTGATAAAAACAATAGCTCCTTTTTCAACTTCGTTTATTTTACGGAAAATATCGTCTAATTTTTTATCAGTTGTATCAGTAAGCGTTCCTAAAATATCATTATTCACTTGTGTTGTATTGATGCGTGTTAAAACGGGTTCGCCTGCGTTCCAAGTTCCTTTTGTTAAAGCAATGTGTACTTGTTTGTTCGTTGTTTGCAAATACGCACGCATTCTAAAATTCCCAAAGCGGGTTTGAATATCAAAATCCTCTTTCTTTTGAATTAAACTATCATGTTGCATGCGGTAGGCAACTAAATCTTCAATTGAAACCAATTTTAAATCGAACTTTTTTGCTACTTCAACTAGTTGAGGTAATCGTGCCATTGTTCCATCTTCGTTCATGATTTCTACAATAACACCTGCAGGTTTAAATCCAGCTAGGCGAGCAAAATCGATAGCGGCTTCTGTGTGTCCGGTTCTTCTTAAAACACCTCCTTGCTTGGCAATTAGGGGAAAAATATGTCCGGGTCTAGCTAAGTCGAAAGGTTTGGTTTCTGGGTCAATTAATGCTTGAATGGTTTTGGCTCTATCTGATGCCGAAATTCCTGTTGATACTCCATTTCCTTTTAGGTCAACAGAAACAGTAAAGGCGGTTTCCATGTGGTCAGTATTATTACGCACCATGGCATGAAGGTCTAATTCTTTACAACGAGATTCGGTTAAAGGGGCGCAAATTAATCCTCTTCCGTGTGTTGCCATGAAATTAATCATTTCAGGAGTTACCTTTTCGGCAGCGGCAAGGAAGTCGCCTTCGTTTTCTCTATCTTCATCATCTACTACTATGATAACTTTTCCTTGACGGATGTCTTCGATAGCTTCTTCAATTGTGTTGAGTTGTATGTTTTTTGACATGGGATTAGTTGTTGTCAATATTAGTTTGAGTTATTTTATTAAAAAGTTTTTTAAATGGCTCTGTTAACCAGTCAAAATTTATCATGATACCAATATCATTTGTAGCTCTATAAGTAAGTATAATAGCAAACGGTGTCATTAATATTGAAGCCAACCAAGCTCCTAAAAAAGGAGGAATACTATCTTGTTGGGCAACTTTACGACCAAAGGTGTTGATAAAATGGAAGGTTATAAAAATTAAAATTGCAAATACTATTGGAAGTCCTAGTCCCCCTTTACGAATGATGGCCCCTAAAGGTGCTCCTATGAAGAACATAAGCAAACAAGAATATGCAATCACAAATTTTTCATGAATTGCCAACCAATGATTATTAATGTTTTTTATTTTGTCTTCTAAGTCCGTTTTATTTGATTGTATGTTAAATTCTATACTTGCTACGTTACTTTTTGCCATTTCTATTACTTGTTTTTTTTCTGAATCGGATAGAAGTGTCAAAATATCTTTTTTGTAATTTTCTTTAGTTGAATTTACACTCTTGTTGTTTTGAATAGTAGTTGTCTTTTTGTTAAAAATAACTTCATTTCTTAAGATAACATTTTTTGCATAAGATAAAACATCTTTGTTGTAGCTTTTTTGTAATGAATCTAAAGTGTAATTTAATTCAAGAGCTGTAAGCATTTTTTCTGAGGTAATGTTTCCTTCTTCTATTTCAGAAGTATTCAGTTTAGTTAAATCAATATTGATTACATATTTTTTGAAACTACTTTTTGCAAATGGAAGGCGTTTGCGTTCATCGTAATTTTTGGGATGAATATCTTCATAATAATAGCCATCGTATAACTCTAATTGTAAATAGTTTGAATCATCTTCACTGGTTAAAATTCCTCTTTTTGCTTTTATGATGGTATTGGCACCTAATCCCATGTTGTTGTTTTTAACGTGCATGGTAACCCCTTCTAAAAACTCACCGTTATCGCCTGATTTTTTATCTACCTTAATGTTTGAACTACCAATGGTATTGAATTGTCCTTCGGCAATAGCCATTGCTGGTTTTTGTTGTACTATATTTTTACGAAGATTTATAAAACGAAATTGCGCATCAGGAATTACATTATTCGCAAAAAAGAACGATACAAAAGACAAAATTCCAATAGTGATTGTTAGCATTTTCATTGCACGTTGTAGAGAAATACCAGAAGATTTCATAGCGGCAAACTCATAATTTTCTGCAAAACTACCAAAGGTCATAATAGATGCTAATAAAACCGAAAGGGGCAATACAAGAGGAACAATTGTAGGCGCATAAAACGATAAGAATTTGATGATGGTAAAGAAGTCTAAATCTTTTCCTGCTAATTCAGCGATGAATAGCCAAATTCCTTGAAGAACGAATATAAAAAACAAGATTACAAATACCGAAGTAAATGTAATCATGA
>RXJZ01000123.1 GCA_003963025.1 Flavobacteriaceae bacterium | reverse complement strand
AAATACAATTTAATTTTGGTTTTCTAGAAAAGAAAAAACCGATGCGTTATACATCGGTTTCTATATTAATGGAAGTGATCTTCTTCAATTTCGAATTCGGCATCTTTTTCCCAAATTTCCATTTCGCAAGGTTTGCAATTGAATTTTAGTTTGTATTCCAATTCGCCTTGTTTTAAAACTAAAGGTTCTTTTAGTTTTTTATCCATGTTTTCTCTGTGGTATTTTGGACAACGCTCTAATTCGTATTTGATGCAATATTTAGTGGTCATTACACGAGATTTTCCTGGATCCCATTGTAATTCGAATGCTTTTTCAATTTCGGTTACGCCATGACGTTCGTAGAATTTACGAGCGGTTTTATTGGCTACATTGTACATGAAATCCAATTTCGTTTCTGGATATGGATGTGATGTTTTTACCAATTGGTGTTCTTTGCGAATATAATTTTTCAAACGAATTTCCGATAATTGTTCGTAAACCGTTCTTCGCATTTCATTGATTTTTGAAATCGGTAAAAACCAATTTTCAGAAAATTCAATTGTAATTTCATCAGCTGTATAAGGTGTAAAACCTGTTTTTGCTAAGTTGATTTTGAAATTTTCAGCTAAAGATTCGTTGTTTTTTGTTTGTTCTTTTGGGTGAACCAAATGTACAGTGCTAACATTACCATCTTCGTCAGTTGCGATTAATTCAAAACCTGTTTCGTTTTCTTTTAATAGTAAAGTCGTGCTGATTTTTCGAACCGCACTATCTTCTCTTTCAACTAATTTGATGAAAGCAGCATCGTTATTTCTGTAAATGAAAGTGCCTTCTTTGATTTCTTTCAATACGTTTGGATATACAAATCCGTTTTCGGCACGATTCACGTAAATTCCTTCGGCTTCGTTGTTTTCGTTGATGAAACACAATCCGTCGCCATTATTTAGTAATTCACCGTTTTCGATTTCGTAGGCATTTCCAACCGTTTTAATCAGTTTTCCAATATATTGCCCTTTTGATTTTGGACTTTCCCAAGAACCAATCGCTTGATGTCTCTCGTTTACAAAATAATCGGTATAACCACGATTGAACGTTCTGTCTAGTGAAGAATCAAATAAATACGTACATTTTCCAGATGAAGCTTTGGTGTATTTATCGCTGTTTTCGTCCAAGAAAGCATCTAATTTCTGACGTAAATAGGAAACGTTATTTTTTACATAAACCATGTCTTTCAAACGACCTTCTATTTTAAATGAAACAATTCCCGCTTCAATTAAATTGGGTATTTGGTCCGTAACATCAAAATCTTTAATCGAAAGTAAGTGGCTGTTTCGTATTAAAGTATCGCCATTTCCATCAATTAAATTATAAGGCAAACGACAATTTTGCGCACAAGAACCACGGTTTGCCGAACGTTCGCCATTGGCAACACTCATATAGCAATTTCCGCTAAACGAAACACACAAAGCACCTGTTACGAAGAATTCCAATTCTACATCTGTAGTTTCGTGGATTTCTTTGATTTGACTTAAATTCAATTCACGCGCTAAAACCACACGTTTGATTCCTGCATCCGCTAAGAATTTAATTTTATCGGCATCACGATTATTGGTTTGCGTACTGGCATGCAATACGATAGGAGGCAACTCCATTTCCATAATCGCCATGTCTTGAATAATTAAAGCATCTACGCCAATATCATACAATTTCCAAATCAATTGACGACAAGGTTCTAATTCGTTATCGTATAAAATCGTATTGATAACCACAAAAACCTGAGCGTTAAACAAGTGCGCATATTTTACCAATTCGGCAATATCTTCCACAGAATTGGTAGCGTTTGAACGAGCGCCGTATAAAGGAGCGCCAATATAAACCGCATCGGCACCACTATTTATGGCAGCAATTCCTTGTACTAAGTTTTTTGCAGGTGCTAAAATTTCAATCTTCTTCATTTGTAAATCTTTAATCTTTCGGGATTTGCCGAAAAAAAGTGTGCAAAGTTCTTATAAAAAATCCAAGATTTCTAATTCAAATTGGCTTTTTTTGAATTTTAGAGTATAAAAAAACACGAATTACACTAATTTTCACCAATTAATTCGTGACAATTCGTGACAATTCGTGCAATTCGTGCAATTCGTGTTGAATATATTTTTGTTTTTAAGAAACTGCTTCTTTGATTCTTCTCATTGCTTCGGTTAATAAAGCTTCGCTTGTTGCGTAAGAGAAACGAATACAATTTGGATTTCCAAAAGCATCACCTGTTACAGTAGCTACATTTGCTTCCGCTAATAAGAACATAGAGAAATCAGTTGCATTTTTGATTTCTGTGCCTTTTACAGTTTTGCCAAAATAGTACGATACATCAGGAAAAACATAAAACGCTCCTTCTGGAACATTCAATTTGAATCCTGGAATTTCTTTAACTAATCCAACAACTAAATCTCTTCTGTTTTTAAAAGCAGAAACCATTTCGTTTAAAACGCTTGGATCTGCTTCAACAGCAGTAATCGTTGCTCTTTGTGCAATAGAATTGGCTCCCGAAGTAACTTGACCTTGAATTTTAGTACACGCTTTTGCAATGAATTCTGGTGCTCCGATGTAACCAATTCTCCAACCTGTCATAGCGAATGCTTTCGCAACACCATTAACAGTAATCGTTCTTTCTAACATTCCAGGAATTGATGCGATACTGCAAAATGTTCCTGAAAAGTTAATATGTTCGTAGATTTCATCAGAAACTACATATACGTGTGGATGTTTTTCTAAAACTTTAGCTAAAGCTGTTAATTCTTCACGATTGTAAACCGAACCACTTGGATTACAAGGCGAACTGAACCACATCATTTTTGTTTTTGGTGTGATGGCGGCTTCTAATTGTTCAGGTGTAATTTTGAAATCGCTTTCAACAGAAGTAGGAACTTCAACAGGAACTCCGCCAGAAAGTTTGATAATTTCGTAATACGAAACCCAATATGGAGCAGGAAGAATTACTTCGTCACCTTCGTTTAACATGACTTGTGCAATGTTGTATAACGATTGTTTTGCTCCTGTAGAAACTACAATTTGTGATGGTTTGTAGTCTAAATTGTTATCTCTTTTGAATTTTTTGCAAATTGCTTCTTTCAACTCTAAGTAACCTTCTACTGGAGTGTACGTACTGTAGTTTTCATCTATAGCTTTTTTTGCAGCTTCTTTAATAAATTCAGGAGTGTTGAAATCTGGTTCTCCTAAACTAAGGCTGATAATGTCTTTTCCTTGTGCTTTTAATTCTCTTGCCAAAGCCGCCATTGCTAAGGTTTGTGAAACGGCTAAGTTGTTGATTCTGTCCGATAACGGGTTCATTGTGTGTTGGTTATTATAGTTAATACAAAAGACGCGATTCCTCGCGTCTCTCTGTTTATTATGCTAATTGTGGTTTTCTTCCTAGTTCTCTCAAATGCTTGAAGTGAGATGCGATAGCCGCTCGAGTCGTTTTAAACTCGTGATACGGTAAGTTACATTCCGCTGCGGTTTGTTTTACAATCTCAGCAATTTTGTTGTAATGAATGTGACTGATATTTGGGAAAATATGGTGCTCAATTTGGTGATTTAATCCGCCAGTATAGTAATTTACAATCCAGTTTTTAGGTGCGAAGTTCGCTGTTGTAAACAATTGGTGAATTGCCCAAGTGTTTTCAATTTCTCCATTTTCATCTGGCATTGGATTGATAGTATCTTCAACAACGTGAGCTAATTGGAATACTACGCTTAATATTAACCCAGCAGTGTAATGCATTACTATAAATCCTAAAAGTACTTTCCACCAAGTAATTCCTAAAATCATTGGTAATACTAACCAAATAGAGAAGTAAATCGTTTTAGTGATAATTAAAGTGGTCCATTGAAAAGCTGGACTTTTAGCTTCTCCGTAAGACAATTGTCTTTTTAAGTAACGTTTCATCTGTAAGAAATCTGTAGTGATAGCCCAGTTGAACGTTAATAATCCGTATAAAAAAACTGAATAATAATGTTGGAATCTGTGGTGACTGTACCACTTAGCTGTTTTTGAAAAACGTAAAATTCTTCCCGCTTCTAAATCTTCATCATGACCAATGATGTTGGTATACGTATGGTGTAAAACGTTGTGTTGTACTTGCCAGTTATAAACATTTCCAGCTAAGATGTAAATACTTCCACCCATTAATTTGTTTACCCAAGATTTAGTAGAGTAAGCACCGTGATTTCCATCGTGCATTACGTTCATTCCAACTCCTGCCATTCCAATTCCGATTACTACGTTTAATAATAAATATACCCAAAACGGCATATCCATAGCTAATAGGAAGAAATAAGGTGTAAGGAAAAGACCGAACATTACAATGGTTTTTAAGTGTAATTTCCAGTTTCCTGTTTTGTCTATTTTATTTTCTTTAAAATAATCGTTTACTCTTTTATTTAATGTTCTGAAAAACTTCAGGTTGTCCTCTTTTGAGAAAATCGGAGTTGTGGTATTCATATATTTTGTATTCAAATTTTGTCAAAGATAATTATTATAATTTTTTCATTTATGATAATCATCATTTTTTATTCACTAAAAAGCGTATTTTTGTGTAAAATTTAACGAATGGAAGAAATTTTAAAGCAATTTCCTGATTTATCTGAAAATCAAATACTTCAGTTTCAAAAATTGCAATCTCTGTATGAAGATTGGAATGCCAAAATTAATGTGATTTCGCGAAAAGATATCGACGAATTATATACGCGTCACGTTTTACATTCGTTAGGGATTGCAAAAATTATCGAGTTTCGTCCAGGATCTAAAATTATGGATGTAGGAACTGGTGGTGGTTTTCCTGGAATTCCACTAGCGATTTTATTCCCAGAAGTTGATTTTTATTTGATTGATGTTATTGCAAAGAAAATCAAAGTGGTTAATGAAGTAGCTGCTGGTTTAGGATTAAAAAATGTAAAAGCCGAACAAAAACGTGCCGAGTTAGTAAAGCAAGAATTCGATTTTATCGTAAGTCGTGCTGTAACCAATATGCCTGATTTTGTAAAATGGGTAGATGATAAAGTAGCAAAAAAACAAAACCACGAATTAGTTAATGGAATTTTATATTTAAAAGGCGGCGACTTAACCGAAGAATTAAAAGATTTTCCAAAAGCAACGCAATATAATTTATCAGATTTCTTTTCAGATGAGTTTTTTGAAACGAAAAAAGTGGTGCATTTGCCGTTGAAGTATAAGAAGTAGTGATTAGTGAAAAGTAATTAGTAATTAGCTATAAAAAGCAAAACCCGATTCTCAATTGAAAATCGGGTTTTTTATTTCTACTTCGTATTTCGGATTAACCTAAAAATGGATATTTATAATCTTCTGGTGTTACGAATGTTTCTTTAATCGTTCTAACAGAAGCCCAACGCAATAAGTTTTGAGATGAACCTGCTTTATCGTTAGTTCCTGAACCTCTTGCGCCTCCAAATGGTTGCATTCCTACAACAGCACCTGTAGGTTTATCGTTGATGTAGAAGTTTCCTGCTGCATTTTGTAACGCAACGGTTGCTTCTTCCACTGCATAACGACACTGACTAAATACAGCTCCTGTTAAAGCATATTCAGAAGTTTCGTCTACTAATTTTAATGTTTCAGACCATTTCGCATCTTCATAAATATAAATCGTAACCACTGGTCCGAATAATTCGGTTTCCATAGTAGTGTATTTTGGATTTGTAGTTAAGATAACAGTTGGTTCAATGAAATACCCTTTTGATTTATCATAATTTCCACCCATAATTACTTCAGCATCGCTATCATTTTTAGCTTGGTCAATATAACGCGCTAGTTTATCAAATGAAGCTTCTGAAATAACTGCTGTAATAAAATTACTCATATCTTCTGGCGAACCCATTTTCATGGAAGCTAAATCTGCTTCTAAATGTGACTTAACCGCTGGCCATAAACTTTGTGGAATATAAACACGTGAAGCCGCACTACATTTTTGCCCTTGGAATTCAAAAGCACCACGAGTAATTCCTGTTGCCACTTGCGCTGCGTTTGCTGATGGATGAGCAATGATGAAATCTTTTCCACCAGTTTCTCCAACGATTCTTGGGTATGTTTTATAAGTTGCAATGTTGTTTCCAATAGTTTTCCAAATGTCATTGAAAACACCGGTTGAACCTGTAAAGTGAACTCCCGCTAAATGTGGACTTGATAAAACTACGTCAGAAACCATTCCAGAATCACCCATTACCATATTGATAACGCCATCTGGCAAACCTGCTTCTTTGAAAACTTGCATAATTACATTAGCAGAATATACTTGAGTGGCTGCTGGTTTCCAAACTACCACATTCCCCATTAAAGCAGCACTTGAAGGTAAGTTTCCTGCAATAGCGGTAAAGTTGAAAGGAGTAATGGCATATACAAAACCTTCTAATGGTCTGTATTCAACACGGTTCCACATGTCTGATGTAGAGGCTGGTTGATCTGCGTAAATTTTTGTCATGAATTCTACGTTGTAACGTAAGAAGTCAATCAATTCACAAGCAGAATCAATTTCTGCTTGGTGAATTGTTTTTGATTGTGCAATCATAGTCGCTGCATTGATTTTAGCGCGGTATGGACCTGCTAATAATTCAGCCGCTTTTAAGAAAATTCCAGCTCTGTTTTCCCAAGCCATTGCTGCCCATTTTTTACGAGCTTCTAATGCTTCAGTAATTGCTTTTTCAACTAAAGCTCTGTCAGCTTGGTGATAAACCCCTACAATATGTTGGTGGTCATGAGGAGCCGACATTTTTTTAGTATTTCCAGTTTTAATTTCTTCGCTACCTATATATAATGGAACTTCTACTTGAGAATTCCACATAGTTTTGTATGTTTCTGCAACTTTTGCTCGTTCAGGAGAACCTGGAGCGTAAGATTTTACGGGTTCGTTAACCGCTTTTGGGACATTAAAAAATCCTTTTAACATGGTGTTGTATTTTGAGATTAGACAATTTTGTGCTTTGATTTACGATAAATTCAT
>RXJZ01000116.1 GCA_003963025.1 Flavobacteriaceae bacterium | reverse complement strand
TTTTGGTTTCACTAAAATAGGGTGGACCAATTGACCTAAAATTCCCATAGGCACTTTATAATCTACAATATCTTCCATTTCAACTCCACCTGGAATTTCTTTGATAAAATGTTTGTGATGCCACAATGCATAGGGACCAAAACGCTGTTCGTCTACAAAATACTGTTTGTCCACAACATGCGTGATTTCGGTCACCCATTTGGTTGGAATTCCTAAAACAGGAGTAACTATATATTGTATAATTTGCCCAGGAAACATTGGTCTGTCTGCTCCTGAGAGGATTTTGAATCCCATATAATCTGGAGTAATTAATTGCAAATTTTTAGGATCAGATAGAAGTTCCCAAGCTTTGTCAATGCTAATAGGTAAATTTTGTTTGGTATGTAATCGATATATTTTCATTTTATTTTTTTTGTAAAAGTATTAAATTGTTTAAACTTTTTAGTTATAAATTAAACAAAAAAATATCATTTAAGTATTAATTAACATTTGATTTGTTCACAATTTGTAAATTTGGGCATCTTAAAAACAAAAATCTATGAGAAAAATTATTGTTATGTTGGCTGTTATATTAGCCAATTTTATGGTTGAAGCACAAGTTAAAACGCCTCAATCGAGTCCTTCTGCCAAAGTTGAGCAAGTTGTTGGATTAACTACAGTTCAAGTAGAATATTCACGTCCAAGTGCAAAAGGAAGAACTGTTTATGGGGATTTAGTGCCTTACGGAAAAATGTGGAGAACAGGCGCTAATGCTAATACCACAATTTCTTTCAGTGAAGATGTTAAGATTGCTGGAAAAGATCTTAAAAAAGGGAAATATGCTTTATTTTCAACTCCAAAAGCTGACAATTGGGATATAATATTTTATTCAGATACTAATAATTGGGGATTACCTGATAATTGGGATGAATCAAAAGTAGCTTTGAAAGTTACAGTTAAACCTGAAACATTGAATAAGTCAGTAGAATCTTTATCAATTTTCTTGAATAATTTAACTAATGATTCTGGTGTAATTGAATTGTCTTGGGAAAGAACTTTGGTAACTATTCCATTTGCTGTTCCAACTCAAGAGATGGCAATGAAAAGTATTGAAAAAACGTTAGCAGGTCCTTCTGCCGCAGATTATTTTTCTTCAGCTCAATATTATTATCAATCTAATGGAGATTTAAACAAAGCTTTAACCTGGGTTAATTTGGCAGTTACTAATGCTCCAAAGGGACAAGATGTACCTTTTTGGTATTTGAGATTAAAATCTTTAATTCAGGCAAAATTAGGTGATAAAAAAGGAGCTATTGCTACTGCTAAAGAATCATTAGCTTTATCAGTTAAAGCAGGAAATGCTGATTATGAAAAAATGAATAAAGATAGCATTGCTGAATGGTCTAAATAATTTACTACATAAAAAAAGTCCCGATTATATCGGGACTTTTTTAAGCTTTATTATAATATTTTTGAAATAAGAATGATAACGTTATGGTTAAAAGTGCCCCAATAAAATTCAACCACAAATAACTTACTACATCTAAATAGAAGATGTAAAAAATGGTTAGCTGACTAATACAAGCTCCAATGAAAACTGCTTTTCCTTTGATGTATTTGATGTAAAAACCAATTAAGAAAATTCCTAAAACAGTTCCGTAGAAAATAGAACCAATGATGTTTACCAATTGAATTAAATTTTCAAATAACGAACTAATACAAGCAAATCCTATTGCTATAATTCCCCAAAATACCGTAAAATATTGTGTAGCAACTACATAATGTTTGTCTGACTTATTACTTACATTTCTTTTGTAAATATCAATAGCTGAAGTAGCGCCAAGTGAATTTAATCCAGATGCACTTGATGACATAGCTGCACTGAAAATCACGGCTAAAAGTAAGCCCAAAAGTCCTTTTGGAAGGTAATTTAATATAAAATAGAGAAAAACATAATCTTTGTCATTAGTTTCTGTTTTTTCGTCTACTTTTTTAATGACTTCTTTCGCATCTTCACGCAAATCT
Source organism: Flavobacteriaceae bacterium (assembly GCA_003963025.1). Classification (GTDB taxonomy): domain Bacteria; phylum Bacteroidota; class Bacteroidia; order Flavobacteriales; family Flavobacteriaceae; genus Flavobacterium. The sequence continues at coordinate 3,553 of RXJZ01000116.1, read as the reverse complement.
TTTTCTTTCAAAGAAAGCGCAACCATTTGTTTTTTCAGAATGGGATTATCAAATTCATTGTGTTTTAATTGTTCGATATAAATTTGATTCACAATTTTTTTATCCGTGTTGATTTGGGTTAACTTTTGTTCTAAATTTTCATAATCTGCTTTGTATTCCGAAGCCTTTACTTTCTCAACATTTGTTGGATTGAAATGTAATGGAGCATCGTTAAATTGAAAGAAAACAAATACTAAAACTCCAGTTAAAAGAATGAAAAATTGCATTGGAACTTTTAAAATTCCATTCATGATTAATCCCATTTGACTTTCTTTTACCGATTTTCCAGATAAATAGCGACCTACTTGAGATTGGTCAGTTCCAAAATAGGAGAGCATTAAAAAGAATCCACCGGTAATTCCGCTCCAAAACGTGTAACGTGTTTCAGGATTGTAAGAGAAATCTAGAATATCCATTTTTCCATTTGCACCAGCAATGTGCAATACATTTGAAAAATTAACTTCGTGAGGAAGATTCGCTAAAATGTAAAAGAAAATAATAAACATTCCCGACATAATTACGAACATCTGTTGTTTTTGGGTAACGTTTACTGCTTTAGTTCCGCCTGTTACGGTGTAAACAATCACTAAAATACCAATAATGATATTCAGCATATTCAAGTTCCAACCCAATAAAGCCGATAAAATAATAGAAGGAGCATAAATAGTGATTCCAGTACCTAAACCTCTTTGAATTAAAAATAAAATTGCAGCTAAAGTTCTAGTTTCAATGTTGAATCGTTGTTCTAAATATTCGTAGGCCGTATATACTTTTAATCGATGGTAAATCGGAATAAAAGTATAAGCAATTACAATCATCGCTAAGGGAAGTCCAAAATAGAATTGCACAAATCCCATTCCATCATGATAGGCTTGCCCAGGCGTTGATAAAAAAGTAATCGCACTCGCTTGTGTTGCCATAACTGAAACTCCAACGGTAAACCAAGGCGTTTCGTTGTTATCTAATAAATAGTCTTTTACATTGGCGCTTCCTTTGGTTTTTAGGATTCCGTAAATGACGATAAACGATAAAGTGACTGATAAAACTATCCAATCTAAATTTTCCATATTAGGTATAAATTTCTTTTAGTAAATAGAAAATCAAAATGTAGATAGCATTCAAAATCAGTACAATGCTATAACTTTTTTTCCATCGGTGTTTTTCTTCCATTACTTATCTAATGCAATTAAATTAGCCAATAATCTATAAGCGCCACTTACGCCTTCGGGAAGTTCTCTAAAGAAACTTAATCCAGTGTAAATGTAATTTCCTTTTCCGTGTTTAGCGATTAGTAAACCACCATTTTTTGGTGTTTCGTTTGGATCATTGGATGCTAAAATAGGAATAAATTCGGAACTCCATTCGTTTGGATAATACAATCCTTGCTCTTGAACCCAACCTGTGAAATCTTTTTCTGAAATTTTGTTTGGTTGATTTAACACTTTGTGATTCGGTGCTAAGAAAGTAACTTTCGCATTTTCATCGGTTACACGATCTCTAGAAAGTTTTAAATTGTAAGGTGCTATTTCTTTGGTTATCAAATTGTTTGTTGTGTTATATTGTACAATAATATTTCCACCATTTGCTACATAATCGAATAGTATTTTATTCTTAAATTTTAATTCGTCCACCACATTGAAAGCGCGAATTCCCAAAATTACAGCATCGAAAATTTTTAAATTCTCTGTAGTAATATCGTTCGGATTCAAATTGGTCACTTGGAAACCTAAGTTTTCTAAATTTTTATTTACTTCATCACCAGCGCCCATGATGTAACCGATGTTTTTACCTTTTGTAGCAATGTCTAATTTTACCACTTTTGATGCTGAAGTTACTAAAATCGTTTGTTTTGGAATGTGAGGATATTGAATCGTTACCAATTCTTTGTCTAAAATCGTTCCATTAGAAGTGGTAATTTGAGCAACCATTTTGGATGTAATTTCTGCTTTCGTTGGATATATTTTAAAGGTGAATTTACGTTCGTCATTTTTTGCTTCAATTGCAAATGGAATTTCTTTAGGTTCGATTTTCCAATCTTCTGGAATTGCTAACGATAATTTTCCCGAAGCGTTTGCTTTATGTGCTTTTACTTTTACTGTGATTTCTTTAGGTTGGGTCGAATTAAAGATAATAACTTTTGTTTCGATAGTAGAAGTAAATTCAGGTAAAATCGTAAAAGGAACATAGGTTTCACCATCATCCGGATTGTTGAATTTATAGCTTATATTCTTAACGAATTCAATGGTTTTTCCTTGGATTTCCATAGTAAAAATCACAGGAAATGAAGTAGAAATTTCAGGTAAAATACGAATCGATTTATCCGAAACTTTATACATACCTTCCGTTTGTTGTTCTTTTAACCAAAATAAGTTCGAATAATCAATCGCATTTCCAAGAACAACATCTTTGAATTCAAGATTTACTTTTTCGTTGTTTTTCAAAGCTTTGTTTTGCGTTTCATTTTTGATATTTAAGGCATTAATCGACATCAATTTTACATTCGATTGACTACGATTAATCACCTCCAATTGAAGATTGAATTTACTATCTTTTGTAATCGTTTCTGAATCAGCAATGGCTTCCATAAACAAACCGCTACAAGCTTCAATAATTTTGATAATTTGTTTTGTTTTGATTTCTTTCCAATGCGAATCTTCTAATTTTTGAATCAAATCGTAGGCTTGAATCAAATTTGGAATATGAACAGAAGGGTTTCCAAAGTTGAAATTCTTTTCAATATCGTATAATATTTTACCAATTTCATTGCCACCTTTTACACGGTTCCAGGAAGTGTCGATGCCTTCAAATAAGTTATTACTATTTGGTAAATCACCTTTTAGCAATTCTAAATATTCGATTTCATCGCCTCGAGTTCCCAAAGTTCCAAAACCTTGACATTTGTGTTGGCTACGACTCAAAGCTGCAATTTCGTTATTGCTTTTTCCTTTTAATGGGTAAAACACATTAGAATTAATAGCTAGAAAATTTGATTTATCAGCTGCATCAAATGCTTCCTGACTTCCATAAAACCACCAAGAAGTATTGAAAAAAATACGTTTTGGTTTGTGTTTTATGATGTCATAAGCTTCTAAACTCAACATTGCAGAAGCGGTGTGATGTCCGTGAGTAGTTCCTGGTGTATTGTGCGCAAAACGATTTACAATGATATCAGGACGAAACGTTTCCATCACTTGAATCACGTCTTCCATTACTTCATCTTTATTCCAAATGGCAAAAGTTTCGTTCGGTTCTTTTGAAAACCCGAAGTCATTAGCACGGGTAAAAAACTGTTCGCCACCATCAATTCTTCTAGCCGCTAATAATTCTTGAGTTCTGATGGCGCCTAATTTTTCACGCAATTCGGTTCCAATTAAATTTTGACCACCATCGCCACGAGTTAAGGATAAATAAGCCGTTTGTGCGTGATAATGGTTTGAAAAATAGGTGATAAGTTTTGTGTTTTCATCATCAGGATGTGCTGCTAAATAGAGCACTTTACCTAAAAAGTTTAGTT
>RXJZ01000084.1 GCA_003963025.1 Flavobacteriaceae bacterium | reverse complement strand
GCGGTAATTCGTGTGGATTTCTATAACGGACAATTCATCAATGTGGAGATTGTTACAGAATCTTTTGAAGATGTAATCAAACATTCTGATTTTATTACGTTACACGTTCCAGCGCAAGAGGGTTATGTAATTGACAAAGAAGAATTTCAATTAATGAAAGACAATGTAGGAATCGTAAATTGTGCTCGTGGTGGCGTAATCAATGAAGTAGCTTTAATTGAAGCTTTAGATGAAGGAAAAGTATTATTTGCTGGTTTAGATGTTTTTGAAAACGAACCTAACCCAGAAATTCAAATTCTTATGCATTCTAAAATCTCCTTGACCCCTCATATTGGTGCAGCAACTATGGAAGCACAAGATAGAATTGGAACTGAATTAGCTGAACAAATTATTAGCTTATTAAAGAATAATTAAAGTTATATATTTTTCTAATGTTAAAAGCATCGATTAAATCGGTGCTTTTTTTTATCTTTATACTCTTAAATTCATAAGTAAATGAAACAATTTCTAATACTATTAATCACTTCATCAATGCTTTTATTAGCCTGTAAAACTTCTCAGGAAAATAAAACATTTGATAAGATCCAAAAAATAGAAAACGATACCATTAGAATTGCAAATGATAAAATTGAATACGAAGTCATAATAATTGACCCTGGATTTAGTTCTTGGTTTAATGGTCATGCTAAACCAAAAAATTATTATTCACAAAATTATCTGGAATCACACAATAGAATTTGGGTTTCTGAATGGAATAGACGAGCAATGCTACCGCTACAATATAACCCTAATCTATATGAAATGACTATAGATTATCAAACTAATATTGATTATGGATATGATGTTAATTATATGTTATATTACTACTTAGTCTATTTTCAAATTACAAATAAACAACAGCTAGGAGGTTATACTCCCCGAATTTAATTTATGAAAAAACTCAAAGAGCGTTGGAATGTTACTTCCAATTGGCAATTAACACTAATCTTTATTGTATTTGCAATAACAGGCTCAACAGCAGCTTATCTTTCAAAACCATTAACAGACTTTCTTAGTATTACTAAAGATAATCTATCTCTTTGGATTTATTGGCCCATCAGGTTAATAATTATATTTCCAGCTTATCAAGTATTACTTGTTTTAATTGGCGCTTTATTTGGACAGTTTAATTTCTTTTGGGAGTTTGAAAAGAAGATGCTTGATAAAATGAAATTAGGTTTTATAGGAGAATATATAGATTCTAAACTAAAAAAGGAGCAATAAAGCTCCTTTTTTTATTCCTGTCCTGTTCCGCCTTTGATGACGTAAGTGTAAAACCAAGTTATAGTAAATGTTGGTACAAAATCTATAAATGGAACCAATTCTTCAATAAAGCCAAAAAAACCAGCTAATTTCCCAATTGTTCCTCTATACATTGTCATTAATAATATCCCTGATATGGGTGCCCAAACTAAATCGGTCACTTCTGCAAAAATAGGAAGCACATAAGACAACATTCCAATTCCGTCAAACAATAAACTCAAAATTAATTTCGAGGTTTTATCACTCTTTACGGGTTGAATTGAATTATTAATTGTTTTTTCTATCATTTTTATTTTGTAAATTCCATTATGAATGTACAAAATAGATGCCAAATTATTCTTTGTGAATCATTTTATAGAAATCGTCGCGGAATTCTTTTTGATTGAAAACACCACCATATTGTAAAGTTGAAGTATAACTGCTTTCATCTTTAATACCTCGACTTGATACACACAAATGCGTTGCTTCCATCACCACAATAACGTTATCTGTTTCTAAAACTGATTTCAATTCGTTGAAAATTTGCATAATCATTCGTTCTTGTACTTGTGGACGTTTTGCGTAATAATCTACGATACGATTCAATTTTGACAAACCAATAACTTTTCCAGAAGAGACGTAACCAATATGCGCTTTTCCAACAATCGGCAAAAAGTGGTGTTCGCAAGTAGAATTGAAGCTAATATTCGCCTCAACCAACATTTTATCATACTGATACGAATTATCAAAAACCGAAATCTTTGGCTTGTTCGCTGGATTCAATCCCGAAAAAATTTCTTGCACAAACATTTTTGCCACACGATGCGGTGTTCCTTGCAAACTATCATCGGTTAAATCTAAACCTAATTCTTTCATGATGATTTCAAAATGGTGTTCAATAACTTCCATCTTTTCCGCATCTGATTTATAAAAAGCATCTGGTCGTAACGGGGTTTCAACCGATGTCATTTGGTGATTATCACCGATAATGTCGAATATTTCTTTTTCAATAGTAGTGTTCATAGCAATTTTTCCCTTCTATTTTAATTTCGATTTATAATATTTACGCAATTTTTCTAATTTCGGTGCAATGACCATTTGGCAATAGCCTTGACTTGAATTTTGATTGTAATAATTTTGATGATAATCTTCAGCAGGATAAAAAATAGTAGCCGATGATACTTTTGTCACAATCTTTTTATCGTACAACTTTTCTTTATCTAATAATTGAATGTAGTTTTCCGCTTTTGTTTTTTGAGCTTCTGAATGATAGAAAATCTCACTTCTGTATTGTGTTCCCACATCAGCTCCTTGACGATTTAATGTTGTTGGATCATGCGTTCCAAAGAAAACTTCCAACAAATCTTCATACGCAACTTCATTTGGATTAAAAGTGATTTGAATGGCTTCAGCATGACCCGTTTCACCTGTACAAATTTCTTTATATGTTGGATTAATCGTTTTTCCTCCAATATATCCCGAAACTACTTTTTCAACCCCTTTTATTTCTAAGAAAACTGCTTCGGTACACCAAAAACAGCCTCCAGCAAATGTTGCAACTTCCATACCTTCTTTCACTTTTACTTTAATCCGTTCTTTAAATTCCTCTTTTACTACTGGTTTTTCTTTAGCTGTACACGAACTAAAAACAAAACTCAAAACCAATGATACCGCTTTAATTGCATTTCTCATAAATGTATCGGTTATTTTGTTTAACAAATTTACTAAAAAATTAAACACAAAATCTAATTTAACTAAACTTTATTATTTGAAATACGCGAATAGATGTACAATAGTTTTTTTATTAGCCAAAAATCTTTGTTTCTTTGTAGAAATGTTTGGTTATGATTACAGCTAAAAATCTACATAAATATTACGATTCGCTTCATGTTTTAAAAGGAGTGGATTTGCACATAAAAAAAGGAGAAATCGTTTCTATTGTTGGTGCTTCAGGCGCTGGAAAAACGACTTTACTTCAAATTTTAGGTACTTTAGATTTACCTGCAAAACAAAACAATACGATTTTAGAAATAAATGGAGCATCTGTTTTGAATTTAAAAGACAAAGAACTTTCTAAATTCCGTAACCAACATTTGGGATTCATTTTTCAATTTCACCAATTATTACCGGAATTCACAGCTTTAGAAAATGTTTGTATTCCAGGATTTATAGCCAATCGTGATAAAAAAGAAGTAGAAACCGAAGCAAAAAAGCTACTTTCCTATTTAGGGTTAGCCGAAAGAACACATCACAAACCCAGCGAACTTTCAGGTGGTGAACAACAACGTGTTGCAGTTGCGAGAGCTTTAATCAACAAACCAGCCGTTATTTTTGCCGATGAACCATCTGGAAATTTAGATACGCATACGGCCGAAAACTTACACGAATTGTTCTTCAAACTTCGTGATGAATTCGGACAAACCTTCGTAATTGTTACACATAACGAAGAATTAGCCAATATGGCAGATAGAAAATTAACGATGGTAGATGGGAATATTGTAAGTTCTTAAGATGACACAATCCGAGTTAAAAGAATTTCTTGATGAAAAAGTTGAGTTGTACAACAATCCCAATTTCATTGAAAGCGACCCGATTCAAATTCCACATTTGTATTCTTTGAAAGAAGATATTGAAATTGCTGGATTTTTAGCCGCCACTATTGCTTGGGGAAATCGGAAAATGATTATCAACAATGCTAAGAAGATGATGGACTTGATGGGAAATTCACCTTATGATTTTGTCATGAATTATTCGGAATCGCAATTAGAATCATTAGAAAATTTCGTGCATCGTACTTTTAACGGAAAGGATTTTGTCGGATTTATAAAAGGATTAAAACACATTTATCAAAATCATAACGGATTAGAAGCGGTTTTCTCGAAACAAAATCCAACGATGCAACATACGATTTCGGAATTTAAGCAATTGTTTTTTGAAATTCCGCATTTGTCCAGAACTGAAAAACACATTTCAGATCCTTTAAGTGGTTCGGCTGCAAAGAGAATCAACATGTATTTGCGATGGATGGTTCGAAAAGATAACAAAGGTGTCGATTTGGGGATTTGGAACAGCATCTCTCCTGCTCTATTATCTTGCCCG
>RXJZ01000046.1 GCA_003963025.1 Flavobacteriaceae bacterium | reverse complement strand
TATCTTTTACGGCAATTTTAACTTCTTCACCTTGTCTAAAAACCGTAACAAAAACCAATTTATTTTCTTGTTCTTCAGGTATGGCTTGAATGGCGTTCTTAACCAAATTCGTAATGACTCTAATTAATTGCGTTCTGTCTAATTTGGCAATAATTTCGTCTTCTAATGCTGAAAATTGAATAAAATCTTCATTAAAAATTTCTAAAGCCATTTTTACAATACGAACTACATTTAGCGTTTCGTTTTGTTGCGCAGGCATAGCTGCAAAGTTTGAAAAAGCTCCTGCAACTGCGGACATGGTATCTATTTGCTGTAAAATAGTTTTGGTATAATCATCGAGTTTTTTAGAAATATTAGGATCGTTTGGATCAAACTTTCTTTGAAAACTCTGCACCGTTAATCGCATTGGAGTTAGTGGGTTTTTAATTTCGTGTGCAACTTGTTTTGCCATTTCACGCCATGCTTGTTCTCTTTCGCTTTGTGCTAAAATGGTGGCGCTTTCTTCTAATTTATCCACCATGTTATTATAGGAATTAATTAGAAGATTAATTTCTTTACTTCCGTCTTCAATTACAATTTTTTCATTTCGTTGATACAGTTCTGTCTCTTGAAGTTTATCACTAATAATTTTTAAAGATTTGGTAATATAACTAGATAAAAAATATGATAATACAATAGAAATAAAGAACATAAAAACGTACACTTGCCCAAATCGAATTAAGAAATTTTGAACCTCATTATCATAAAACTCGGTGTTTTCTTCATAAGGTAAATTTAAAATTCCCATGGGTTTAAACTTAGTATCCTTTAAATACGAATAAGAAGATCGAAACGACTGACCATCAACTTTTGAAAATTCTATGTAACGTTTGTCTAATGACGATTGAATAATTTTTAATGTAGATGGATTTATTTTTGGTTTGTCTTTATCTAGTTTGAAAATAGCTTTTGAAGAAATTAAAAGTTTTCCTTTTAAATCAAAAAAATTGATTTCCATACTATGAATGTCTGATAATTCGAATATTTTCTCTTTAAAAATTAAAGGAATGTTTTCAGTTGTTAGCGGATAAGTAGTCGTTTGAAGTACATAATTAATATGTTCGGTAATAGCCGCTTCTTTTCGTTCTAAACGATCTTGATGATATTCACGAGCTTCTTTTCTAAATTGATAAATAGAAACCGCAGCAATAAGAACAGACGCAATTAACGTTAAGAATATCATGGAAAGAAATATTCTTACACGCAAGGAAAGGTTCTTAAAGTTTAAAATTCTATCCATGTTTTTTGATGAAAATCAACTGTTGTTTTTCTCTCGAATTTTTTTGTATAATCTGTAACCTAACATTAATAATACCGAAAAAGCAATAATACCTACAACGCCAAAAATCCAATTAATTGCATTTTTTAAAATTACTAAAAAAACTACTGCAAATAGAATAATTGTGGCGCCTTCATTCCAAATTCTAAAGAAACTTGAAGTGTGTTTTACATCATTATTTTGCAATTGTTTAAATATTTGATGGCATTTTATATGATACAAATACAATAAAAACACAAACGCTAATTTAACGTGCATCCAAGGTTGGGCTAACCAAACTTTACCAACTTCGGTAAAAAACAACATCCAAAAAGCAAAAACACTTGCTAAAACAGCACTTGGCCAAGTAATGATATACCACAAACGATATTGCATTAATTGATATTGTTTAATCAATATGCCTTGTTCGGGTTGAGGTTTTTGTTTGGCCTCTGCGTGATAAACAAACAACCTAACAATATAAAACAAACCAGCAAACCAAGTAACCACAAAGATTAAATGTAACGATTTTATGTAATTGTATAATTCCATTTTTTATTGATTTTGAAAAGCCCATTGATCAATCCAACGGCTCATGGTTTTAACCCAATCAGCGCTATCATTTAAACATGGAATAGACAAGAAATTTTCTCCACCGTTTTCTTTGAAACTATGTGCTGCTTCCATTCCAATTTCTTCTAAAGTTTCCAAACAATCCGAAACAAAAGCGGGTGTAACCACTGCTAAATTCTTAATTCCTTTTTGTGCTAAACCATCAATAGTAGCATCGGTATAAGGTTGCAACCAAGGATCGCGACCCAAACGAGATTGAAAAGAAGTGCTGTATTTTCCTTCTTCCAAACCTAAAAATTCAGCTACTTGCTTTGTAGTTTCGTAACATTGATGACGGTAGCAAAATTCATGTGCTTTTGAAGGTGTATTACAACAACTTCCATCTATTTTACAATGCGATTTTGTTACATCTGATTTTCTAATATGACGCTCTGGAACACCATGATATGAAAACAATAAATAATCTGATTTGAAATTATCTAAAGCCGATTTAATGGAGTTAGATAAATCACGAACATAATCGGGTTGGTTATAAAAAGCTGGTAGCACCGTGAATTCCATTTTTGGGAATTGTTTTTTGCGAATTTCTTCGGCTAACACCAAAATAGTTTCAGTTGTTGCCATAGCAAACTGAGGATACAATGGAATTAATAAAACCTCATCAACCCCTTGATTGTGTAATTCTTTTAATCCAAATTCGATACTAGGATTTCCATAACGCATGGCTAAAGAAACCGGGATACTTACCTGCTCTTGAACTTTATTTTGTAATCGTTTTGATAACACAATTAATGGAGATCCTTCTTCCCACCAAATTTTTTTATACGCTTTAGCTGATTTTTTTGGACGAGTATTTAAAATGATTCCTTTTACTAATAATGCTCTAAGTAAATATGGAACATCGATAACGCGTTCGTCCATTAAAAATTCATCTAAATATTTTCTAACATCTTTTGGCTCTGGACTGTCTGGTGAACCTAAATTAATTAACAGTACTCCTTTTTTCATTTTCTTTTTTTTATAAAAGTAATCAATCTTCTTTTTAAGGAAAGTTTTATATACGTTTTTTATCTATAATGCGATTTAAAAAATCAATATAATTGAACTATTCAATATTAGCATTCAAATTCATTAAATATTTTTTTGGTGTTGTACCAAATTTTTTCTTGAAGGCAGCAATAAAATGACTTCCAGTACTATAACCAATTTTCAATCCCACTTCATTCACATTATAAGAGCCACTATCTAACAATTGACGCGCATAATCCATTTTGTAATCAAATAGAAACCCATAAACCGTATCGCCATAAATTTGTTTGAATCCCATTTTTAATTTTTTCAAACTTAACCCTACTTGTTCCGATAAAACTTCTAGTGTAGGAGGCTCGGCCATATTAGCAATGATAATTTCTTTTGCTTTCTTAATTTTTAAAACATTTTCTTCATCAATCAAAAACGGACATTGTTCTGCATTTGGATCTTCGGAACGATTAAAATACAAACTTAATAATTCATATCCTTTTCCTTTGTAATATAAATTTTTGATGAATGAATTTAGATTATAATGGAAAATTTGACTAAGAACAATCGCCATTGACGGACTAATATCGTTTTCTTTATAATACTTCTTATCTTTATTTTCTTCACTTAAAAACGGAATGCTTTCAGCCTCCGAAGAAAAAAGGCCATGAAATTTTTTGATAGATATAATTACCGAAATTACCCAACTTTGTGGTGCTAATTCTAAGTGTATTGGCAATTCTTTTTGCGGATTGTAAAACAAAAGCGACTTCTCTTCTTTTAAATCTAAGGCATAATTTCCTTGATTAAAGACAAATTTCCCTTTTCCTTTAAGCCCAAAATGAAATTGGATAAGACCTTGGTTTACAGGGCGTTCTATTTTAATTATTTCGTTACTATCATTTTGAAAACGCAATAAAATAAATTCGTTTTCAATTTTTATTTCTTCTAATGAACCCATAGCGATATTTTTACGTATATAAGCCTAACAAAATCTTTTGGCGTTATTTAGAATTATTCTACATAACATATTTGTAAAAGCTTGAATTTAGTACAAATTTAGCAGAAATATTGCAAATTAGACCAAATGATTTTAAAATAACTTTGAGCGACATAAAAAGTCCTTCAAGCGTTGTTTTTATAAAATAGTATCATTTAATTTTGTTAAACTTTTAGGGAAGAGTATATCACATGGAAAACAATACATTCGCAAAGCATCCGACTTTCTATGCAGTAGGGTTGAGTTATAAGAAAGCAGATGCAGAAATGAGAGGGAAATTTAGTTTGGATGAACAATCCAAAACTAATTTATTGCATCAAGCCAAAGTTGAAGGTATTGATAGTTTAATTGTTACATCGACTTGTAACAGAACTGAAATTTATGGTTTTGCCCAACATCCATTTCAATTAATAAAATTATTGTGCGAAAACAGTCAAGGAACTGTTGAAGATTTTCAGAAAGTAGCTTTTGTTTACAAAAACAGTGAGGCT
>RXJZ01000273.1:4462-7543 GCA_003963025.1 Flavobacteriaceae bacterium | reverse complement strand
GAAAAGGTTTTTTACAATCCTATTACAAAATCTCAATTTTAAAACAAAAACCTCAAGAGGCATTTCCAGAGTTGTTTTTTAAGAAATAGTTATGACAAAAATAATTGGTTTAACAGGTGGAATTGGAAGTGGGAAATCTACTGTAGCAAACTACATTGCATCAAAAGGAATTCCTGTCTATATTGCCGATGAAGAAGCCAAGAAAATTATGGAAAGGGAAGATGTTAAACAAAAAATTCAAAATTTGTTTGATCAATCTGTTTTCAATTCGGATAATTCACTAAATCGAAAAAAAATAGCTGAATTTGTTTTTAACAACCCAGATAAGTTAAAAGAATTAAACGCGATAGTACATCCCGAAGTTCAGCTTCATTTTAAAAATTGGCTAAAAGAACATAAAAATTATCCATTTATAATTAAAGAGGTAGCCATTCTTTTTGAAACAGGAGGAAATAAACAATGTGATAAAGTTATTTTAATCACTGCTCCCGAAGAACTTAGGATAGAAAGAGCTATGAAACGTGATAATTTAACAAAAAAGGATATTTTAGTTAGAATCAATAACCAATTACCTGATTCTAAAAAGAAAAAATTGAGTGATTTTATTGTAGAAAATATAAATTTGAATAATACTTTCTTAAAAATCGACGAAATTCTTAAAATATTAGCAAAACTTTAAAAAAAGGTTTATATGTTAATCTTTGGTTAATGTATTTTAATGAGAAATGTTAAAATGTTAAATTTGTTTCGATGAATAAGTCAAGGTTTAGATTATTGGTCTTTTTAATGAGTTTATCATTAATAGGAATCATTTTAGTTCAATTGTATTGGATTTCTACTTCGTTAGACAAAAATGAAGAGGAATTCAAGTATCACGTTCAGCAAGTTTTGGGAAATGTATCCAATACTATCAAAGAAAAAGAATTGGTAGCGTTTTATAATCATTATAACAAAATCATTGATAGTACAGGAAAAATTCCGAAAGAAGAAGAATTGAAAGAAATTTACTTCTACGAACGTAATAAAAAAACTAATGAAACTATTATCTATACCAACACACTTGTAGCAGAAAACTACGGTATTAATGGTTCGTTCTTTGATAAAAATGCAAATTCAGTCAATTTTGGAAATGTTGTATCTAAGAGAAAAACAGAAGTTTATAACGGAAATTCATTAAACGACGGAAGTTTACAAATGCGTTCGTTTCCCGATCTTACCATAAAAAAATCGGGTAGTATATCGAGTTTAGATAAAGCTAATTTTGAAGTTGCTTTTAAAGATTTGGTATCGTTAAAACCATTACAAGAAAGAGTTTCTACTGAGCAACTTGGTAAATATTTAAAAGAGGAACTTCATAAATATGGTGTAAAAACACCTTTCGAATTTGGTATTTACAGTAACGGTTTGGCAACAAAAGTGCGATCTGAGGATTTTAAATATGATGTAAAAACCACTTACGGTATTCCTGTTTTTCAGGATAATGAAGGAATGTCTAAATATCAATTATTAGTTAGTTTTCCTCAAAAAAATAAATTCGTATTTTCTTCTTTAATTGGAATTTCGAGTTTGTCATTATTGTTCACTTTGGTTATTGTTTTGACGTATTCAAGTGCTTTGAATCAGTTAATTAAACAAAAACAAATTTCTGAAATAAAAACCGATTTCATAAATAATATGACACATGAGTTCAAAACCCCTATTGCTACGATTAATTTAGCTTTAGATGCAATTAAGAACCCTAAAATCATAGATGATAAAGAAAAAGTGCAGCGTTATCTTCAAATGATTAAAGAAGAAAACAAACGAATGCACGCTCAGGTTGAAAATGTTTTGCGTATTTCTAAATTAGAAAAAAATGAACTCGACATTTCAAAAGAACCAAGAGACGTAACCGAAATTATTGAAGATGCCATCGAACATGTTAGTTTAATAGTAGAAGATAGAGAAGGAGTTGTTCATTCACATTTTCATGCACAACGAAGTACGATTCTATTAAACGAGGTACATTTTACGAATGTATTAGTAAACGTGTTAGATAATGCTATAAAATATTCTCCAAACGCGCCTGTGATTGATGTTTTTACAGAAAATATAAAAGACTTCATTCTGATAAAAATTCAAGATCAAGGAGCAGGAATGAGTAAGGTAGCACAAAAAAGAGTTTTTGAAAAATTCTATCGCGAGCATACAGGAGATTTACATAATGTAAAAGGTCATGGGTTAGGATTAGCCTATGTGAAACAAATAGTTGAAGACCATAACGGTCAAATATTTGTAGAGAGTGAAAAAGGTAAAGGAAGTACCTTTATTATAAAAATGCCATTAATAAATTAAAATATACATACAATTACTATGGAAGCAAAGAAAATATTATTAGTTGAAGACGATCCAAACTTCGGTGCGGTTTTGAAAGATTATTTAATGATAAATGATTTTGAAGTTACGTTGGCTAAAAACGGAATGGAAGGTTTTGAAAAATTCAAAAAAGACACCTACGATTTGTGTATTTTAGACGTGATGATGCCATACAAAGATGGATACACTTTAGCTAGAGAAATTCGCGAGAAAAATCAAGAAGTGCCTATCATCTTTTTAACTGCCAAAACATTAAAAGAAGACGTACTAAAAGGATATAAAGTTGGTGCTGATGATTATTTGAATAAACCATTTGATTCTGAAGTACTTTTGATGAAAATCAAAGCAATTATTCAAAGAAAAGCATCAGAAGTAAAACCAGATACGACTAAATTTGAGTTCGAAATAGGTAAATTCCACTTGAATTCTAAATTACGTTTCTTAACGTATCCAGGTCAAGAGCCAATTAAATTATCACCAAAAGAGTGCGAATTATTAAAAATGTTAGCACTTCACGAAAATGATTTAATGCCAAGAGAATTAGCTTTAACTAAAATTTGGAGAGATGACAACTACTTCACTTCAAGAAGTATGGACGTTTACATTGCTAAATTGAGAAAATTCTTAAAGCAAGATGAAAACGTAGAAATCTTAAACATTCACGGTGAAGGTTTTAGATTAGTAATCAAAAAATAATAAAAAAAGTCCTGAAATATTTCAGGACTT
>RXJZ01000273.1:0-4412 GCA_003963025.1 Flavobacteriaceae bacterium | reverse complement strand
GTTTTAAGACAAATTTTCTATCCATAGTATTCAGGCACCATTCCAAGTATTTTACGTTGTTAGCATGATTTACGATATCTAAATCTGATAATTGTACTTTGTAATTCAACACCTTTTCAAAAGGAACATCTAAGTTAATTCGCTGCACCGATTTTTCGGTAGCAATATGTTCTGGATATTTTATGAAATGTTCGTGTGGCAAAGCTAAATTTTCAGGTCTTCTGATTTGGGTATTTAAAACCGCCCAATAGGTTTCGCAACCTGCTAATTTCTCATCACCTCGATACAATTCCAAACAACGGGTTGAACGCGAATTTTCTAATGATTTAATCCAAGTTTTCACGGTTACTTTCTCTTTCCATTTCGGCAAACTAATGATTTCTAAACGCATTTTGCTCATTACCCAAGCCTGATGATGTTCTTGCATATCGCTAAAACTAATCCCACCTAAATCGGCATGAATTCCGGCTGTAATTTGAAAAATATTGCACAAATCAGTATATTTCAACAAACCATTTGGATAGCATTGCAGAAAATTGATTTCGTATTCTTGTTCTAAAATAGAAGTAAAATTGGGTGAAATGGGCATTTTATTTTATTAAGATTCCTATTGAGACAATAAATTTATTTCCCTTGCCAAAGTAATCTTTATTTTCTGAGGCAGCATTCAAATCTGAATTATAGAAATGGGAAAAATGAAATCCAGCATAACCTGCAAAGGTTTTATTTAGACTATAGTTGATATAACTACCAAATCTAATTTCTTCTAAATTTTGTTTTGCTAATATGCTTCCTCCAGTATTTTCTTTATAATTAAATTGACACTGTCCATAACTTATTGTTGGATTAAGCTCAAATTTTGAATTTATGGGAATTTCATATTCTAAAATATACTGATAAGTATTTGAATTAATAAAATCAAAATTTCCGATTGTATTTGAATTTTCTACTTTTAATTTTTGAAATTCATATCCCAAACTTAGTCTGAAATTATAAATTTTCACTAATGATAATGCTGAATGAAATCCAAATCCAGAGCTTAAATCTTTTGCAAAATAATTATCTCCTGTATGAATTGGTAATTGAAATCCATATCTAAATGCTGGATAAAAATCAATAATTTTTGTTTTGGTTTCTTTTTGTCCAAAAGTCAATGTACTCGATATGATTATTATTATAATGAATATTTTTCTCATAACTTAATAGGTTAAAGTGTAATTTAATTCATCACTATTTATATTCAATGGAATCGAAAAATACTCTATTTCTTCGGTTGTAATGTTTTTGATTTGATAGTTTAATTGGAAATTTTGATTTTTTTTCAGTTGATGATACAATTGTGGTTCATTATAAATAAGATCATCGTTGTATAAATTGATTTGCTCCTCATATTTTACAGCATCAACATCAATTTTAAATATCATTTTTTCTCCACTTATTTGATTAGGAATAATTGTAAATCCTGTAATTTCATCTAATTTTAATAAGGTCAATGTTCCTAAATCCCAATTTAAGCCTTCAAAATTATCATCGTTTATACCATTAATGTTAACTGGTAAATATTCGCTTGAATTTTCTAAGATTAGACTTGAACTATTAGTTGGTTTGAACATATTAAACTGTATAAACCCTTCCTCGTTTGAAGTTTTTTTATAAGTTGAAAAATCGTAATTTCCATCATCATAACTTGTTCCTATGTAAGCCTTTTCATTTGATAAAGGTTCATTTTCTGAATTAACTATCTTTAGTTTTATGTTAATAATAGTTTCTCCATCATATGGAATTCCGCAAGAAATCAATGTTAATAACAAAAGTAATACTATCTTTTTCATTTTTTATATTTTACACTAAGATGAGAAAAATCTTATATAGTTGCGTTAAGTAGTCGTTATTTTTTCTATATTTTTAATAATCTCGTTTCTATCCGTAAGATAATCAAACCAACTCACATTTTCAGTTCGTTTAAACCAAGTGATTTGGCGTTTAGCAAAGCGTCTAGTATTCATCTTGATTTGTTCGATGGCGAACTCAAATGTTGTTTTCCCATCAAAATAATCGAATAATTCTCTGTAACCAACGGTTTGTAACGCATTCAAATGTTTGTTTGTATACAAAGATTCTACTTCTACTAAAAGTCCTTCATTTAGCATAATATCCACGCGTTGATTGATTCTTTCGTACATGATTTCTCGGTCGGCTTCTAAACCAATGATAATCGGAGTAAAGTTTCTCTCATTTTTTCGTTTTCCAATAAAACTCGAATACGGTTTTCCACTTCCAATGCAAACTTCTACAAAACGTTTCAATCGTTGTGGATTTTGTAAGGTTTGCGGATTTTCAGTTTGTAACTTTTGGTAATATTCCGAATCTAATTTTTGAAGTTGTCCTTGTAAATAGGTAATTCCTAATGTATCATATTTAGTATTGATTTCAGTTCGAACCGAATCATCAATATCTGGAAAATCATTAAATCCTTTCAAAACAGCATCCACATATAATCCAGAACCACCCACCATAATTTGAATGTTGTTTTTCTGAAATAATTCGTCCAATTCAGCTAAAGCTTCTTGTTCAAAATCACCAACCGAATAACTTTCAAAAATGGATTTATTCTGGATAAAATGATGTGTTGCAGTTGCTAATTCTTCATCACTCGGAACAGCGGTACCAATTTTCATTTCTTTGAAAAACTGACGACTATCACACGAAATAATGTCGCAACCAAAATGTTTTGCTAAAGCAATACTTAATGCTGTTTTTCCAATGGCTGTTGGACCAATAATCGTGATTAGGTAATTCATTAAAAACGAATTATTTTATATACTTTATGTTTTCTAATATAAGATTGGATAATCGTTTTTGTATCGCGATTGTGTTGCATCGGAATAATGATGTTTTTCAAAATTTCAATGTTATTCACCTGGTAATTCAAATCGTAAAAGCAATAGCCTTTATAAATACCATTTTCAATTAAAACTGCGGTTCTTTCGTCATAAGATCTACCTCGGTCGAGAATTACCATGTTATTATTTTCAAACGAGTTTTCTTCAATAAATTCTAAAACACGTTCGTTGTAACTTTCTGGATTTTCTTCACCAATACATGCGCCATTACATTCTTTGATTTTGTATTGAAAACATCCGTTTTGAGTGTCATACAACCCATTGATTTTCTGACACAAATTGTATTTTTCTGTTATCTTGAAAAGTGCATTTTTTCCTTCCTGAAGTGAAGTAAAAGAAGTGATTTCTTTCTTTCGACCATCGGCTTTTTCAACAGTTAAAGCAATGTAACCTTGTTCATTTTTATGTTGATACAACGCATATTGAAAAATACTTTTGCGTTGGGCTCTGTTATAAATCGGTTTATTGATTTTGATTTCTTCACTTTCTTTTAAAAGTGCAATTAATTCACTTCCAGTTTCTTCAAATGTAACGGCAAAAACATCACGTTGGATTTTTTTACTTTTACTCGAAGTTCCGGTGAAATGTTGGTTGACGCGCTTTTTGATGTTCTTGCTTTTTCCGATGTAAATCAAATCACCCTTTTCGTTGTGAATGTAGTAAATTCCTGTTTTTAAAGGTAAATTCTCCACAATATCCAATAATTTAGGCGACATTCCCGATTTGATTTCGGTTTTAATGAAACTTTTTACGATTTCTTTCTCGATGTCTTTTACTAATAACATTTTGAATAATTTCACCGTAGCTAAAGCATCACCACTCGCACGATGTCTGTCTGCCATTGGAATTCCAAGCGAACGCACCAATTTCCCTAAACTATACGATTCTTGACCTGGAATTAACTTTTTAGCCAATTCTACGGTACAAAGTGTTTGTTTTTTGAAATCGTAACCTAAACGTCTAAACTCGGTTTTTAAAATGCGATAATCGAAAGAAGCATTGTGTGCAACAATCACACAACCTTCTGTAATTTCAATGATTCTTTTGGCTACTTCGTAGAATTTGGGTGCACTTCGTAGCATAGCGTTATTAATCCCCGTTAACTTCACAACGAAAGGTTGTATCGGTTTTTCGGGATTTACAAGGCTAATGAATTGATCGATTACTTCATGACCATCAAATTTATAAATGGCGATTTCGGTAATACCTTCTTCATTGTATTGCCCTCCAGTGGTTTCTATGTCGATTATACAGTACAAATTAGTGCTCAGTGTTCAGTTTTAAGTATTCAGTTTGTCATTCCTTAGGAATCTTAACTTTAATTATTATAATTTCTTGTTCCAAATATACTACTTCCTATTCGAACCATCGTACTTCCGCATGAAATTGCGAGTTGATAATCGCCTGACATACCCATGGAAAGAGTGTTCAGTTGACAGTGTTCAGTGTTCAGTGTTTTGTATTTATCAAAAATCGTTTTTAGATGTTTGAATTCTTTTTCGATTTGGT
>RXJZ01000289.1 GCA_003963025.1 Flavobacteriaceae bacterium | reverse complement strand
TTTTCAATATAAAAACTCAAAGTTACAGTTCTTTTCGCATGCAGAAGGTTATGTTAACGCTACCGAAGAAATGGTTTTAATGGGAGGAACAAGTTATCGATTTAATTACGTGTTTAATTACACCGATCATCTAGGCAACATACGATTAAGTTATAGCCTAGACCCAAGTACAAAAGTTCTTAAAATTATAGAAGAAAACCACTACTACCCTTTTGGACTCAAACACTCAGGATATAATTCTGATAAAATGATGTACACAAAAGAAGCCGAGGTTTTAAAAATTAAACCCGTACCGCCTTTGTTTATTACCAGTTACAAGTATAAATACAATGGTAAAGAGTATGAAGATGAATTAGGCAAAAACACTTATGCATACGGATGGCGTGATTATGACCCAGCAATTGGACGTTTTAATAAAATGGATAGGTTTAGCGAGAAGTATCATAAGTTAACTCCTTATGGATATGCAGGTAATAGTCCTGTATTGATAAATGATATTCAAGGAGACAGTTTGTGGATTTCTTTTGGTAAAAATGAAAGAGTACTTTATGAAAATGGTAATCTTTTATCAAAAGGTAAAGATGGAAAATTTTCAGCATACAAAGGAGAATATGCAAAATTAGATAAAAAAGGTAATGTTAAAGGCTACAAAGGATTTTTAGGGAATACCGTTAAAGCTTTGGATGGTTTAAGAGAAGGGTCATCTTTTGCAAATGGAATTATAGGAACCTTACAAGGTTCTGAAAATAATTTTAATATAAAAGAAGGAACAGCTAGATTTAGGTCAGATTTGAACCATCCTAGTGGGAGAATGGGTAATATTAATAATAATGGATATGCCTTTCAGGTACTAGAACAAGGTCAAAATTTAGTAGATTATGCTCCTTTTAATCAAATAGGAAGCGGTGGAGATATATATTGGAATCCTACTGCGGGAGACATTATGACTGATTTAGGTCATGAAATGGGTCACGCTTTTGATTCAGATATGGGTATGCTTGACTCAAGAAGAATAGAGTTTAATGGAGGTCTTGAAGAAATAAAAGAAATAAGAGCAGTTTATTATGAAAATAGGATTAGACAAGATTTAGGAAAGTCTTTAAGAAAGAACTATAGTTCAGAAGGTCCAAATTTGTTAAATAGTTCTGGAAACCCAATGTATATTCAACCGCCATCAATTATTCTACTTGGATTATGAAAAAGATAACTCAACTTTTTGTATTAGTAATTATGTTGTTTAATTATAAATGTGCTACTAAAGAGAAAGTACATACAAAAAATCATGTAATATTAGATTTTAAAGATTGTGACAGTAAAGAAAAGCAATATGACTTTATTCAAATAAATATTACAAAAGATTTTAAAAAGGACAAAATGATTAATGATGCTTTTTGTGAATATAGATTTATAAATAAAGATAAATCTATTGTTTATGTTTCTTCAGATATTTATAGAGGGTCTAGATTAAATTACAAGAATCTTTATAATATAGGGATAGATGGTTATTACCCTAGAAGAACAATGTTTTCTGATACTATAAAAAATCAAGGAAAAGATACTCAAAATTTATATTGGTTAGAGTATGTATTAGGAGATGTTGTAATTGGATATACTAGAGTTTCGGAAGAAAATAAGCAAAAATATGATACAATAATATCATCTTTAAAAAGGGTAAAAAAACCTTAATAATTTGGTAATGTTTCAGATTTAGTGATACCGTTATTTACCCGACCGCTCGGATATGTTCAACGGTCGTTAGCGCAGATTTGCAATCTGTGCCCACAAAGTAAAAAAATAGGATTAGTTAACTAGTTCACAGATATAAACGGCATTGATGTATGATTCAGAAATGCCGTTTTTTAAATAGTAAAAACAAGAAATCCTAACCGTTAAAAGTTAGGATTCTTTTTTATGCGAAAAGGTTTTGTTTTCCAAATACGCCATCAATACAAGTCTCAACAAAACAATTCTTTTTATGCTCTTCGGGGATTTCATCAACGTAGGTATAATATTTTGATAAGATATTATAGTGTAAATCCAAACTGGATTCGGTTACGTCTCCTCCCCTCTCCCACATTCCATGACAAATAACAACTAATCAATACTATATTTTTTATACCAAATTTTGTCCCTGTTTTAGGGCCAACTAACCTATAAATCTAAAGATTGAAACAGTAAAAAATAGCCGTAAAAACCGTAAAAATATAATTTAAAAATACCCATATTGCCCCATCATAACAGTACATATTTATGAAAAAAATACTTTGTTTTTTATTTCTTTTTCCTTTTATAGTTACAGCACAAAGCTCAGATAAGAATTATATCAAAACCATAACATATAAAGTTCCTAATAGTTCTTCTGATTCCAACCCTGATAGCGAAGTTGCCAATGTACAAATCAGCTATTTTGATGGTTTAGGCAGACCTATTCAACAAATTGCTCACAAGCAATCTAATACCAGTAAAGACATCGTAACACATATAGAATACGATGCCTTTGGCAGACAAACCAAAGAGTTTTTGCCGTATATCAGCTCGGGTAGTTCTCTTAATTATATCTCTTCTGCAGCTTCTGAAGTAGCTAGCTTTTATACTTCTGCCAATCTTGCCAATACTGGTAATCCTAACTTTGAAACTACACTATACCCTTACAGTGAAAAAGCACTTGAAAATTCTCCATTAGACAGGGTTTTAAAACAAGCAGCTCCTGGAAACCCATGGAAAATGGGTAGTGGAAAAGAAATTAAATTTGAATACCTCACAAATAAAGAAAATGAAGTTAAGTACTTTAAAGTTATTGCTAATTGGAACGCTACTAATAAACTATATGAACCCGCTATTGTTAGTACAGGATATTACAACCCAAATCAACTTTATAAAACCATAACCAAGGACGAAAATTGGAAAGTTTTTAGTGATAAAAACAATACTACAGAAGAATTCAAAGACAAAAATGGTAAAGTTGTTTTAAAACGTACCTATAACGATGGAGATAAATACGATACCTATTACATTTATGACCAATATGGTAATCTAACCTATGTAATTCCGCCTTTAGCTGAAGGTGTTGCAAACCCAACCATCTTAAATAATTTAGGATATCAATACAAATACGACAATCGAAATCGGTTGGTAGAAAAAAAACTTCCTGGTAAACAATGGGAATATATCGTATATGATAAAGTAGACCAGCCAGTGGCAACAGGGCCCGCATTTTCACCATATGGTGATGGTAGCGTGGGTTGGATGATTACTCAATATGACGTGTTTGGTAGAGTTACTCAAACCGGTTGGAAACAAATGACGGTAGATCAAAATGAACGAAGCAACATGCAAACCATAATAAATAGTGGAAATAATCCTTTTACTTTAACAGCAAGCGAGGTGCTATCAAAAAACTTCTATGATAATTATGATTTTAGCGGAGCTCCTAGCAATTTACCATCGCTAATTGAAAATCAAACTCGTGCTACTAATGTAAAAGGATTGCCAACGGGCTCATGGGCAAAAGTATTAGACAACGCTAGCAGCAATACTGCCGAGGTGTCTTATACCCTATATGATTACAAATACAGACCCGTACATACCAAAACCACCAATCATTTAGGTGGCTATACTCAAATAGACACTCACTTAGACTGGGCTGGAAAAACCCTATACACACAAAACAAACACAAACGCATAGCAGATGATACTGAAATAGTAGTAAAAGACATTTTTCAGTACGATTTACATGATAAATTAGTAGTACACAAACAACAAATAAACCAATTACCAGAACAATTAATCACTAAAAATACGTATGATGAGTTAGGACAGCTCATCAGCAAAAATGTGGGTGGTTCTGATGTAACCGGTGCAACAGGTTTGCAAAAAGTTGATTATTCTTATAATATTAGAGGATGGTTAAAACAAATTAATAATGTAACCGATATGGAAACCGATAACGATTTGTTTGCCTTTAAAATAAATTACAACGATACAGAAACCGCCACTGCTCTTTTCAACGGTAACATTTCAGAAACCTTTTGGAAAACCAGCACCGATAATATACAACGAAAATACAAATACACCTATGATAATCTTAACCGTTTACTAAAAGCCGATTACAGCAAAGAAGGCAACACCGAATTTAACAGCTATTTAGAACACCTTAGCTATGACAAAAACGGAAACATTAAAAGTTTAATTAGAAATGGTGCCATGGACACCGATGGTATGCAGTTTGAAAACCCCATTGACAACTTAACCTATTTATATGATGATGATAATAAAAATCAGCTGTTACGTGTTTTCGATTCCACTGCAAACCCACAAGGTTTTAGTGATGATAGTGATGGTATATCCGATGCTGAAGATGATTATGCCTATGATGATAACGGAAATATGATAAGTGATACCAATAAAGCAATAACCCATATTAGCTACAATCATTTGAATTTACCCGTAGAAATTATTTTTGGAACCTATGGCA
>RXJZ01000188.1 GCA_003963025.1 Flavobacteriaceae bacterium | reverse complement strand
AAATCATCTTAATTTATTCGAAAATATATGAACGCAAATATAAAAAAATACATTCCTGCTGATGGATTAGCAGGTTTAAAAGAAAATTTTAAAACGGATGCCATTTCTGGTTTCATAGTGTTTTTATTGGCATTGCCATTAAGTTTAGGAATCGCAAAAGCTTCTGATTTCCCACCAATTATGGGATTAATTACGGCTATTATTGGAGGTTTAGTAGTTTCATTTTTCATGGGTTCTCGTTTAACAATTAAAGGACCTGCTGCTGGTTTAATTGTTATTGTTGCTGGTGCTGTTGCAGAATTTGGTCAAGGAAACAACGAATTAGGTTGGAAATTAGCCCTTGGAGCAATGGTGGTTGCTGGAGTAATTCAAATTCTTTTCGGAGTTTTAAAATTAGGAAAATTAGCCGATTTTTTTCCACTTTCTACTATTCACGGAATGTTAGCAGCTATTGGAATTATCATTATAGCAAAACAAATTCCCGTTTTATTGAATGATAATCCTGCTTTAGCAAAAGGAATGGGACCAATTGAATTACTAGTAAACATTCCAAAGTTTATCATCAATTTAGATGCAAAAGCTTCTATTATAGGAATAGTGAGTTTGGTAATTATGTTAGGCTGGCCATACATCAAAAACAAATCGATTAAAATGATTCCGGCTCCTTTAGTGGTGTTGTTATTTGCTGTTCCATGCGAATTATTTATGGATTTTGCGCACACAGAACCACCTTATGCTTTAGTGAAAATTGGAAATTTAGTAGATAATATCCACTGGAATGTTGATTTTTCAGGAATTAGTCAAACAGGATTATTTATTAAATATGTGATTATGTTTGCTTTGGTGGGAACTTTAGAATCGTTGTTAACTGTTAAAGCGATTGATTTGTTAGATCCTTTTAAAAGAAAATCCAACACAAATAAAGATTTAATTGCAGTTGGAATTGGAAATACTTTAGCAGCAATTTTAGGAGGTATGCCAATGATTTCTGAAGTTGCTCGTTCATCATCAAATGTGAATAACGGTGCAAAAACGCGTTGGGCAAATTTCTTTCATGGATTTTTCATCTTAGTTTTTGTATTGTTAGCGGCTCCTTTATTAGAAATGATTCCAAATGCAGCTCTTGCAGCAATGTTGGTTAGTGTGGGAATTAAATTAGCACATCCAAAAGAATTTATTCACATGTTACACATCGGAAAAGAGCAATTATTTATTTTTACAGTAACGGTTTTGGTAACTTTATTTGAAGATTTATTATTAGGAATTTTTGCTGGAATGTTAGTAAAAATGATAATTCATGTAATTAATGGAACGCCAATCTCTTCTTTTTTCAAAGCTCCAACGGTAGTTTCTTTTGTTAATAATGAATACAAAGTTGAAATTAGTAAAGCGGCTATTTTTTCTAATTATTTGGGAATCAAAAGAAAATTAGAGGAAATTCCACCAGGATATCAAGTGAGTATTTGCTTGAAAAACACCAAGTTGGTAGACCATTCTGTAATGGAAAATTTAGAGCATTTTAAACACGATTATGAAGCTCATGAAGATGGAGGAACCGTAACTATTATTGGTTTAGAAAATCATAAAGCCTTATCTTCTCATCCAAAAGCTTCAAGAAAGGTAAAGTTAGCTTAGTTTTTAGTAAATAATAACTGAAAACCCTTTGGAAAAAGGGTTTTCAAAATTTTTGTATCATAAAATGAAAAATATTTTAAAATATTTGGGCGTTTTTGCATTAGTGTTAGTTACTATAAAAGCAAACGCTCAAGATGAAAAAAAGCCTGAATCTAATAGATTTTTTAAAGATCGTAAATTCAATTTAAATGAAGATGGAAGTAACTATGTAAAGTTTACAATGTTAGCCCAACTTTGGCTTCGTAGTCAAGAATATAATCCAGGAACAACAATTTTTGGAATTGAAAAAAGCAGCGGAACCGATATTGGAATTCGTCGTTTTAGAATTCAGATGTATGGTCAAATAACCGATAGAGTTTTTATTTATTCGCAATTTGGACAAAACAATTTAAATAATATTTCTGATAGAAAACAAGGTTTCTTTTTGCATGATGCCATGGGTGAATATGCAATCGATAAAACAAAATTGTCTTTAGGAATGGGATTGTCAGGTTGGAGTGGATTAGCTCGTTTTTCCTCTCCTTCAACAGGTTCTATTTTAGGAGTTGATGCACCATTGTTTCAGCAAACTACAAATGATGTTACAGACCAGTTTTTGAGAAAATTATCAGTTTTCGCAAAAGGAAAGCTAGGGAAATTAGATTATAGAATTGCAATGGCACAACCTATGGCAATTCAAAAATCAGCAACTTATAATTCTGCAATTAATACCAATTGGAATTTTTCAGCTGCTCCTCCAAAAATGCAATGGAACTGTTACTTTCAATACCAATTTAAAGACCAAGAAAGTAATTTGATGCCTTACATGACGGGAACTTATTTAGGTAAGAAAAAAGTATTTAATATCGGTGCTGGATTTATTTATCAAAAAGACGCCATGTGGAAATTAAATACTGTTGGTGATACAATTAATCATGATATGTTCCATTTATCGGCTGATATTTATTATGATGCTCCAGTTGGATCTAAAGGACAAGCTATTAGTGCTTATGCAAGTATTACAAAATATGATTTCGGAGATAATTATACGCGTAATTTAGGTGTGATGAATCCAGCAAATGGAAATAACAATGCTACAATTTTAAATGGTGCTGGAAATGCATTTCCAATGTATGGTACAGGGACAACTTTATATGGTCAGATTGGATATAAATTCAAAGAGAATTTAATAGGCAAAACGACTCTTATGCCTTACGCATCCATTCAGAGTTCTAATTTTAACCGATTAAACGATCAAATGAATTTTTATGATATTGGTGTAAACTGGTTATTGGCAAATCATACTTCTAAGTTTACCGTTTCTTATCAAGATAGACCAATTTATAATACTGCTGGAGACCAAGTTTCTAGAAATGGTTCTGTGGTAGCACAATATCAAGTTTTCTTCAATTAGATAATTTTATTTTTTGTTTTAAGTTAGTTTTAAAAATAAAACCCGATTAGAACTTTTTAATCGGGTTTTATGTATTTGAGTATTGTGAATCTTACATCATGCCTGGCATTCCTCCGCCCATTGGCATTGCAGGACTGTCTTCTTTGATGTCGATTAAAGCACATTCGGTAGTTAAAATCATTCCGGCTACAGAAGCAGCATTTTCTAAAGCTACACGAGTTACTTTCTTAGGATCGATAATTCCGGCAGCTAACATTTGAACGTATTCTCCTGTTTTAGCATTGAAACCAAAATCATTTGTTCCTTCTGTAACTTTTGCAATTACTACAGAACCTTCGCCACCTGCATTTTCAACAATAGTTCTTAAAGGAGCTTCAACCGCTTTGTTCACGATTTGAATTCCAGTTGCTTCGTCAGCATTTTCAGTTTTTAAATTATTTAATGCAGCTTTTGCTCTTACTAAAGCTACACCTCCACCAGCAACAATTCCTTCTTCAACCGCTGCACGAGTTGCATGTAAAGCATCATCTACACGATCTTTTTTCTCTTTCATCTCTACCTCAGAAGCTGCTCCAACATATAAAACGGCAACACCGCCAGCTAATTTAGCTAAACGCTCTTGCAATTTTTCTCTATCGTAATCAGAAGTAGTAGTTTCAATTTGAGCTTTGATTTGGTTTACTCTTGCTTTGATGTTTTCAGCATCTCCAGAACCGTTTACAATTGTTGTATTATCTTTGTCAATTGTAATGTTTTCCGCAGTTCCTAACATGTCTAAAGTAGCGTTTTCTAACGAATATCCGCTTTCTTCAGCAATTACAGTTCCGCTAGTTAAGATTGCGATATCTTCTAACATTGCTTTTCTTCTGTCTCCAAAACCTGGAGCTTTAACTGCAGCGATTTTCAATCCACCACGTAATTTGTTTACAACTAAAGTTGCTAACGCTTGTCCGTCAACATCTTCGGCAATAATTAATAATGGTCTTCCTGATTGTGCTACTGGCTCTAAAACAGGTAATAATTCTTGTAAATTTGATATTTTTTTATCGTATAATAATACGTATGGATTGCTTAATTCCGCTACCATTTTATCAGCATCCGTTACGAAGTAAGGCGATAAATACCCTCTGTCGAATTGCATTCCTTCTACAACATCAACGTAAGTATCTGTTCCTTTTGCTTCTTCTACAGTGATAACGCCTTCTTTTCCAACTTTTGAAAAAGCTACAGCGATTAAATCACCAATAGTTTCATCATTATTTGCTGAAATAGAAGCTACTTGCTTGATTTTATCCGAAGAATCATCAACAGAAACCGCTTGTTTGCTTAGTTCAGCAACAATGGTTTCAACAGCTTTATCAATTCCACGTTTTAAGTCCATTGGGTTAGCTCCAGCAGCTACGTTTTTCAAACCTTCTTTTACGATTGCTTGAGCTAAAACGGTTGCAGTAGTTGTTCCATCTCCAGCTAAATCATTGGTTTTAGAAGCTACTTCTTTTACCATTTGAGCCCCCATATTTTCTAATGGATCTTGTAATTCGATTTCTTTTGCAACAGAAACACCGTCCTTGGTTACCGTTGGTCCACCAAATGATTTTGAAATAATTACATTTCTACCTTTTGGACCTAAAGTTACTTTTACTGCATTTGCTAATGCGTCAACACCACGTTTTAAACCATCGCGTGCTTCAATGTCGAATTTTATATCTTTTGCCATTTTATTTTTTTGTTTAAATGTTATTGATTAATCTAAGATTAAAGAATTGCGTAAATTTCGTCTTCACGCATGATTAGGTAATCTTTACCTTCATATTTAAACTCTGTTCCAGAGTATTTTCCATATAGAACTATATCGCCAACTTTAACAGTCATGGTATGATCTTTTTTACCATTTCCTACGGCTACAACAGTTCCTTTTTGAGGTTTTTCTTTTGCAGTATCTGGAATAATAATTCCTGATGCAGTTGTAGTTTCAGCTGCTAACGGCTCGATAACTACTCGGTCTGAAATTGGTTTAATGTTTAATGACATAGTTTTTATATTTTAATTGAATTATTAATTTGTTGCTTGCATTATTTCAGAAATTGTGCCAAAGCGATTTTCTGACAATTTTTCTGTAAAAAAAATGCCAGCACTGACATGCTGGCATTTTAAAATATTTTTCAATTCTTATTTTGTAGAATCTGTTGCAACTGGTGCTGGTGTAGCAGCAGGAGCAGCTTGTTTTGCAGCTTCTGGAGTTGTTGGAATTGTAGTTGTAGGAACAGAAGTTTCGTCTTCACCTAAAACTTTAGAACCAGATGCAGTTCCATTAAAACTTAAACTAGAAAGTAAAATTAATGCAATTAAAATCCCTCCTAATGTCCAAGTACTTTTGTCCAAGAAATCGGTTGTTTTTTGAACTCCACCTAATTGTTGAGAACCACCAAATGAAGAAGATAAACCTCCACCTTTAGGGTTTTGAACCATAATAGCTAAGATTAATAAAAAACAAACGATTGTTATTGCAATTAAAAAACCTGTGAATCCCATAATTAATTATTATTTTGTTGTAAATTTTTGATTTCATTTATTCGGTTTGCAAAGAAACTACTTTTTTCTGGATATTTCAAAATTAATATTTCATAAGCTTGTATCGCTTTTGTATATTTTTTTTGTTCTAAATACACTTTAGCTAAAGTTTCTGTCATTAGATGTGTAGGTTCTTCAACGCTTTTACTAATGTTTGCAGGTGTTTTTGTGTTTTCCTTTACTGGAGCAATTTTTGGATTGGCCTCAATAAATTTATCAATGATGTCTAATTTTTTTTGTTTTTCTGCATCGTTTTGAATGATTTTTTCTTCATTTTCACGAACAATAGGTGAAATTTTTGTCAATTGTAGCCATTCTTGAAAAGAATGTCTTTCATTTGGTGTGAACGGTAACGGCTTGCCAATTTCTAATTTTTCTTCTGAAGTTGGTTCTATCTCATTAGTTTCTTCTTCAGGAGTAATGGTTTCAATTTCAGGTAAAACTATTACTTCTTCCATGTGATGTACTTCAATATCTAACAATGATCTTTGAATTTCATCTATCTTTTCCTGTTGAATCGCTGTGAAATTATCTGAAGTAATAAATTCAAATAAAATCGTTCGATCTGTTGTGTAAGCGGCTGTTTTTTTTAATTCGTAATTGTATCTAAAACTTTCCTGATTGTACAATCCTTTTAAATGTAAAGCTCGTGCCGCTTGAAAATACGGAAACTGTAAAACTACATTCTCTAAAGCTATGGTTTGCTTTTCGTTTATAGTTTCGGGCTTATTTAAAAGATATGTTAAATCGGAGATATTCAAAATTTATAAATTAATTACCATTTCGCTAATGACTCGTTAAAAATATCTTGAGTAATTCGTTCAAAAATTACATCTAAAGCTGTTGTTAATTGCGAACCAACTAATTGCTGATTGGCATCAAAATCATAGAAAAAAGAAAAACGTTTTTCAAAATTATCATCTTCTTTATTTCTGTTGGTAAATCGAACCATTACCGTTATTGTTAAACGGTTTTGTGCTGCTTTTTGATCTGCAGTTGCCGTCATAGGAGTTATGCGGTAATCTACAATTTCACCCTCATATAGTAGTTCTCCTTCTTGACTTACTAAGTTCAAGTTGGTTTGACTTTGAATAATGTCTTGTAATTTTAAGGTAAAAGTTCTTTCAATACCTGGTTCAATCAAGGGGGCATTGTTTTGAAAGTAATTTACTTGAAAAGTTTTTGCATTTACTGGACTTGCTCCGGTAAAGTTGTAAATTCCACAACTATTCAAAACGAATGAAAATACAAGTATTAATGTTATGATGAAATATCTCATTATAAATCGTATTGTTTGATTTTTCTATAAAGTGTTCTTTCGGAAATTCCTAATTCATCTGCTGCTGCTTTTCGTTTCCCTTTGTTGCGTTCTAATGATTTTTTGATTAATTCAATTTCTTTAGCTTCTAAACTTAATGTTTCTTCTTCGTCAACAGTTTCAGCGAATAAATAATTTTCATCGTCATCGTCTTCAAATTCTTCTTGAATCAAATTGTTTTGATTTGGAAGCATTTCAACTCTTGGTTCTTCTTCA
>RXJZ01000115.1 GCA_003963025.1 Flavobacteriaceae bacterium | reverse complement strand
TTTCCATACAACTCGCTTGGATTTTCATGCCCCAACCATTCGATTCGAAACTATTTTTTTCAACTTTAATTCGAGAAGTTCCTTCCATGTAGATTCCAGAAGTATTACGTGCAAAACGATTGTTAAAAATATAACTATCGGAGATTTCTTTCAGCAATAATCCGTAAGCTGAATCGCCCCAATTTTCCTCGAAATAGTTATTAAACATTTTTACGTTTTTAGTAAACATTACGGCTACTCCAGCACCATTGTTCTTGAAAACATTGGTTATGTAAGCATCATCATTGGAAAACATGAAATGTAAACCGTAACGAACGTTATTGTTAGAGATGTTTCTCCAAATAACCGATTGGGTTACAAATTCAAAATAAATCCCGTCTCTGTGACCTGTGATTTTATTTCCGATGATTTGCAAATTTGAACTTTTCCAACAGTGAATTCCATTTCCAATTAACTGTTCAGCTTTACCGTAAGCTTTAATTATATTATTCTTAACGATACAATTTGTACTGTTTTGAAGGTAAATTCCAAAGAAATTGTTATCGAGAATGTTCCCTTGAATTGTGACATTATTTTTATCATAAACACGAATTCCACAAGGATCATTTAAAGCAGCGTGACCCGAATTAATTACTTTAAATCCTTTTACCACAACATCATTGGCATTGATAGATAATACTTCTTTTTTATGTTGGCCATCTAAAACAGGGAAGTTCTTACCAATAAAATAAACCTTTTTATTGATTAAAATCGTTCCCTCTTTATAAATGCCCAAATGTACAAGAATCGTATCGCCATCTTTTGCTAATGCAAGGGCTTGCTTGATTTTCTTCACTGGAAAGTTGGGACCTACCTGAATAGTAGCTGCTTTCCCAATTGAAAAAAACAATAGGAATACTATGAAACTAATTTTTTTCATTAATACATTGTGAAAACTTGTTCCCAAGTTACCATTTTGGCATTAAGTTGTTTTTGAAAATCATCTTGGTCTTTATCGGATGCAAAAGCGGCAAAATTACCTCGCATTGGAGAATTAATCGAACCTCCATGCAAGTAAAAACATTGCTCAGCTGGAATTAAAGTATTGTCTTTTGCGTAATCGTTAACAAAGAAAGATTGCACTTGAACATTCGTATTTTCTTTCGTATAGTGCATCATACAAGATAAATCGTCAAACTTGTAGTAACGTCCTTTTTTAGTTAATAATTCAGCACCAAATTTTCCGTTTGAAATGGTCATTTTGCAGAATTCACAAGAGTCTACATTCAATTTGATAGGCTTTGGTTCGTTTGAAACACAAGAAATAATAAGAAGCGACGAAAATAAAAGTACAATCTTTTTCATAACTAAATAGTTTGTTTTCTTTTGAATAAATTGAATTCTTTAAATACAATGTAAAATAACATGACACCAGCAGCAATTAAATACCATCCTCCAATATCGGGAACAGAATAAGCTCCAAAATTCAATAATTGTTTGTATCCAATTAACGGTGGTTGATATGCCATTCCAGGCACTTTAATAGCGGCATTCGGATCTAAATTGTGTCCGTATTCGTAATTCCAGCGGTAAAAATCTAGTCCCGCTAAGATAACGAAAAGCACAAATGTTGCGAAAAATGCTAAAACAAATTTTCTGTTATTGATAAATATTAACAGAATAGAAATTAATGAAAAAGCACCAACAATATAAGGCAAAATTTTGAATTCGATAAAATTCTCGGTATGTAAAGTTGCCATTCCGATGTAGTGATTTAAACCGTTAATGATTTCTACATCGCCACCAATTTTATTAGCATGTAATTTTAAAACCAATCCTTCAGGATATTGAGGCGCATCTAAATCGATTTGCCACATAGGCACAAATAAAGAACCTATAAACAATCCTGCAATGATAAATAAAAGGATTTTTGAAACTAAAGCAAGTTTTGTAGTTTCCATACAATTGAGTTTAAAAAAGGGACAAAAGTTACTTTGCCCCTTTTGTTAAAAATTTATTTTGTTGCAGGTAAATTTGTTCCTAAACTAAACTGTAATGGAACATTTGAACCTTTTGGAGATACTCTAATGTATCCTTGCATTTCTTGGTGTAACGCACTACAGAAATCGGTACAGTAGAATGGAAAAGTTCCTACTCTATCTGGAATCCATTTTAATGTAGTAGTTTCTCCTGGCATGATTAATAATTCACCATTGTTAGCACCTTTCACAGCAAATCCGTGAGGTACATCCCAATCTTGTTCTAAGTTGGTTACGTGGAAATATACTTCATCACCAAGGAAAACACCTTCAATATTATCAGGAGCAAAGTGAGATCGGATAGAGGTCATGTACACATGCACTTTGTTTCCTTCTCTAACCACTTTGGCTTCTTTTTCACCTTTTGCAGCATATGGATGTTTGTTATCTTCTAATTTATAGAATTTCAACTGTCCGTTGTTTCGAATTAAATCTGCTGGAGCTGCTTGTGCGTAATGCGGCTCTCCAATGGTTGGGAAGTCTAAAATTAGTTTCATTTTATCGCCACTAATATCAAATATTTGTGCTGATTGTGCTAATTCAGGACCTGTTGGTAAATAACGGTCTTTTGTAATTTTGTTGTAAGCAATTAAGTATTTACCAAATGGTTTTTTACTATCACCACCAGGAATACATAAGTGACCTACAGAATAATACGTTGGAACACGGTCTAAAACTTTTAAGGTTTTAATATCCCATTTCACTACTTCAGAAGAAACGAAGAAAGTCGTATAGGCATTTCCTTTTCCGTCAAATTCGGTGTGTAATGGACCTAAACCTGGTTTTTGAACTTCACCATGTAAAGCGGCTTCGTATTTCACCACTGGAATTCCTCCATAATTACCTTCAAATTTTTTCCCTTTGATAGCTGATTGTAATTTATCAAAACTAAATACAGGAATTAAAGCTGCTAATTTACCAGAACCTACGATAAATTCACCTGTTGGATCAACATCACATCCGTGAGGCGATTTTGGACAAGGAATCATGTAACAGATATCTTTTAATTCAGAAGCATCTAAAACCAATACTTCATCTTTCATGGTAGATTTAGCAGAGTGTGTAGACTCTTCCCAAGTGTTATGTGCATATTTCACTTTTTGTTTTTTACCTTTTCCGGCTTTGATGTATTCTTCCGCTTTTTTCCAGTTCACTGCCATGATAAAGTCTTTATCTTTTTGAGAAGCGTTTACTTCTAACAATGTGTTGGCTTGTTCTGTGTTGTAGCAAGAAAAGAAGAACCATCCGTGAGATTTTCCTTTACCAGCATGCGAAAGGTCAAAATTTACACCCGGAGTTACGATTTGGAAAGCCAAATCCATTTCTCCCGATTTTTTATCTACACTTACAAAACTGATGTGTCCTTTGTAATTTTCTTTATACGTGTTGATTGGAACGTCTCCATTAGAATAATCGGCAGGAACACTAAAACGAGTACCCGCTACTACATATTCTGTATTTTCTGTAATGAATGGAGAAGAGTGATTACCTCCACTGTTTGGAAGTTCAATAATTTCAGCCGTTTTAAATGTTTTTAAATCAATTCTAGCAATACGTGGGGTATTGTTAGCATTCCCAAAAACCCAACGACCATCGACTTCACCGTTAGTTTGAGACATTTCGGTGTGGTGTAAATCGTCCCAAGGCACAAAACCATGAGAGGTATTTAACATTGGTTTTGTTTCTTCACTGTATCCCCAACCCTTTTCTGGGTCAACCGAAAATACGGGAATAACTCGGAATAAACGTCCGCTTGGTAATCCGTAAACACTTAATTGTCCACTAAAACCACCTGAAACGAAATTGTAAAACTCATCGTATTTTCCTGGTGCAACATACGCTTTCTCAGCAGCATCGCCGCTTACAGCATCTCCAGAGTTTTTTGGTTTACAGGAAGTCACCAAAGCGCTTCCTAGGGCAATTACTAAAACTGCCTGTACAAATTTATTTTTCATGATATATGTAGTTAAATTAAGGTATTGTATTACTTTCACTTAACACAATACCTCTTTATGTTTATTTTACACCGTCATTTTTACGCATATACTCAAGAATTCCTCTAGCTTCGTCATCAGAAACACCTTGATTAGGCATACGAACCAAACAAATTTCCAATTGCGCTTGTACTTCAGGATCTTTGTCAATCATTGGATCAGGATTAGTAATGAAGTTCATAATCCATTGTGGTGTTCTTCTTTCAGTTACACCTTTCCATCCTGGCCCTACTAATTTTTCATCTGTTGTTTTGTGACATGATGCACATTTTACACCTGCTACTTCTTCTCCTTTTTTTGCTAAAGCTTGGTCTAAAGTAGCTCCCAATTCAACTGTGTCAAATTTTCCTTCACCACGTTTTGGATCATACGATGCTGGATCAGCAGCTTCTGTTGTTGCTTCACCTCCACCAGGCTGATAATTATCTTCAGCAGATGCTTCTTTTTTACCACATGCTACAGCTAAAGCAAGAGATAAAACAAGTAAAATTG
>RXJZ01000213.1 GCA_003963025.1 Flavobacteriaceae bacterium | reverse complement strand
TTGGAGACGGCAGCACATGCTTCGTACGGCATTGGGTTTGTATGCATTTGGATTTTCAACTTTATTACCGTTTTCATCATACGTATATTGACTTCCGATGAAATTTTGGAAATATGACGAACCAATCTTTGCGGTATTTTCGAAAAGAATATCGGTGTTTTCTCCGTACCAATCAAATTCTTCGGTAATATTAACTGTTGGAATAGGGAAGGTAAACGGCTGTCCATGCGCATCGCCTTCGGTCATGACAGTGTAATACGCTTTGTTGATGAGATTCATTTCTTTTTGAAAATGTTCGTAACG
Source organism: Flavobacteriaceae bacterium (assembly GCA_003963025.1). Taxonomy (GTDB): domain Bacteria; phylum Bacteroidota; class Bacteroidia; order Flavobacteriales; family Flavobacteriaceae; genus Flavobacterium. Next base: position 4,245 of record RXJZ01000213.1, on the reverse strand, counting down.
CATTTCGGTTATGTCTGAAACGCCTCTTTCTTTAGCTCTTTTTATAAAATCTTCTGAAGTGATTCCTTTAAAAAGATGCTGTTCATTTCGTGTTGGGATTTGCTCTTTCAAATCATCTGGAACCACCCAATCCAATGTAATATTCGTAAACGGAGATTGTCCCCATCGTGCAGGCACATTCAAATTGTAGACGAAACTTCGAATTGCTTTTAAAACATCTTCATACGCTAAATTATCTTTGAAAACATAAGGAGCCAAATACGTATCAAAAGAACTAAAAGCTTGAGCACCTGCCCATTCGCTTTGTAAAATCCCAAGGAAATTCGCCATTTGTCCTAATGCTTCTCTAAAATGATTCGGAGGACGACTTTCTACTCGACCACGAACGCCGTTAAAACCTTCATTTAATAGAACACGTAAACTCCAACCCGCACAATAACCCGTTAAGCAATCTAAATCGTGAATGTGAATATCTCCATTACGGTGTGCATAACCTTCTTCTTTCGAATAGACTTTGTCTAACCAATAATTTGCAATGATTTTTCCTGCGACATTGTTGACTAAACCTGCATTAGAATACGAAGTATTAGCGTTGGCATTGATGCGCCAATCCGTTTGATTGGTGTATTCTTCTATGGTTTGGGTACTGTCAACATAAGTGGTGTCATCATTCAAGCCTAACACATGTTCGCGTTGAAGTTTTCGAGTATGACGGAACAACATGAAAGAACGCATCACTTCATAATGTCCATATTCGTAAAGTGTTTTTTCAATTTTATCTTGAATATCTTCAACTGCCCAAGTGTCTTGATACGACAACAATTGGAACACGGTCTCAATAACTTTTAGATTTAAAGTTTCGCTTACACTGGCAAAAGCTTTTGTAATGGCTTCTTCTATTTTGAAAGTTTCAAAGGGTAAATACGTGCCGTTTCGTTTGATTACAAATTTGTCCATATTGCAGAATTTTAATTGTGGTATGAATACAAATTTAAATATTTAAAAGACTTTTTAGTCTTGTTTGAATAAATAATAATCAACAAATTAAAATGGTTTTTGTTGATAAGTTGTTTTTGATTATTTAATTGATTTATTAAATATTTAAATTCTTAAATAAAATATAAAACTTGATTCTATTTATTTAAAAGCAATAATTTATTTTTGTATTGCGTTTTTTTGTCTATATTTGTAACAGAATAAAAGTAAACGATTCCGTAAACGTTTTTACTTTTTGAGCTGGTAAATAAAAAAATAGGTTATTGATTTTCAGGATTTTAATTTTTAATTAAAAAGAGTTTTTAAACTCATAACCCGAAGGTCACAGGTTCGAGTCCTGTTCCCGCTACTAAGTTGAAGCCATTCCAAGTGAGTGGCTTTTTTATTTTTATCCGTTATGAATCCAAAAAAAATTGCCGAGTATAGAAAATTACTCAATGTTACTAAAACAGCTACGCTGAAAGAATTGAAAACTATCTACAGAAATAGCATGAAAGAAGATCATCCTGATACTATTGCAGATCCTGTGGAGCGTTTAGCTGCAGAAGAAAGAAGTAAAAATATTATTGAGGCATACCATTTTTTGGTTAGTATTGCGCCAGAAACACAAGAAAAAAATAAAGAAGTTTATCAAAGAATTACTTCAACTGTAAATATTCAAGATTTTTATATGGATAATGGGGTGTTGTATATTTCATTTTTAGACGGAAGTAACTACGAATATTTTAGTGTTCCTAAAGTAACCTACATTAAAATGGTAAATGCAGAGTCGCCAAGTCGTTTTGCAAGAAGACATATTTATAACGAGTTCTTATACCGTAGCGCAAGCAAAATTGTAGCAGAATAAGCAATTGTTAAAAAATATCCTTATTTTTGATATACTAACCAAAAACTATATCAAGTATGGAAATTAATTTTTTAGCTGTTTTAGTGGCGGCACTCTCAAGTTTTATTGTTGGATTTTTTTGGTATAATCCTAAAGTTTTCGGAACGATTTGGATGAATGAAACTGGAATGACTGAAGAAAAAGCAAGAAAAGGAAATATGGCCAAAACTTTTGGATTAACATTTATTTTTGCTTTCATGTTAGCTTTTATAATGATGCCATTAACAATTCATCAATTTGGTGCTTTAGGTATGGTTGGAGGAGATGCAACAAAAGCGTTGCCTTCTTATGCTGCTTTTATGGCAGATTATCAAGATGCCTTCAGGACTTTTAAGCATGGTGCTTTGCATGGATTTACATCGGGATTGTTCATCGCATTACCTGTTGTAGCTACAAACTGTTTATTTGAACAAAAAACATTTAAATATGCAGCTGTAACTTCTGGTTATTGGATTGTGGTAATGACCTTAATGGGAGCTATCATTTGTGGCTGGAAATAAATTGAATTTTAACATTTAATTATATAGGAATCGCTCTACTTTTGTGGGGCGATTTTATTTTTACCTTGGAAAAAATTTCATTTAAAATATACAATTCGGTTAAAGATTTGCCTTCACTTTGGGACGCAGTAGCTCAGAGTAATGTATTTCTACAAACGTCTTATCTATCTGTTCTTGAACGTTCGGCTCCTGTAAATATGGAGTGTTTTTATATTGGAATTTTTGAAAACTCAGAAATCATTGGAGTTTCTTTAGCACAGTATTTAGATTTGAATAAATTGGAATCCTTCGGAGAACGAGATAAATCCTTCAAAATTGCAATTCGTAATTTTATCTTTAAGAATTTTGCTTCTCACACTTTATTTCTTGGGAATAACATGATTACAGGTCAAAACGGTTATGTGTTTTCAAAAGAAATCGACTTCAATCATATAAGTGAAATTCTATTGCAAAGTGCCGATGAAATAACGTTGTACTTCAAGAAAAAAGGAATTTCAATTCACTTGGTTTCGTTTAAAGATTTTTATGATCATTGTTCGTTAGAGTTGAAAAAGTATCGTTTTTCAAACATTTACGAATTCAATACACAACCCAATATGATTTTCTATTTGCAGGATAATTGGAAATCATGGGATGATTATGTAGCAGCACTTTCTAAAAAATATCGGGACCAATTTAAAAGAGCTCGTAAAAAAAATGATGGAATTCAAGTAAAGAATCTTACATACGAAGAAGTGCTTAAGAATGAAGAACAGATATATGAATTGTATCATTATGTTGCGAAAAATGCACCTTTTAATACCTTTTTCTTATCTAAAAATCACTTTTCAACTTTAAAAGGACAATGTGGTAATCGATTCCAGATTTTTGGATATTTCTTGAATGAAGAATTAGTGGGTTTTCACACTTTATTACTAAATAATGAAACGCTTGAAACCTATTTCTTAGGGTATAACGAACATATTCAGAAAGAAAATATGTTATACTTAAACATGTTGTACAACATGACAGAATATGGGATTGAAAATGGTTTCAAACGAATTATTTTTGGTAGAACAGCACTAGAAATTAAAAGTTCTATTGGTGCAACACCAGTTCAAATGTCAGGTTTCATTTATCATAACAATAAATTGATTAATAGATTTATTGGTAGAATTTTTAAAAATTTGGAGCCAGAACTACATTGGCAGCAAAGACATCCTTTTAAATAAAAAAGTCCCGATTCAATCAGGACTTTCTTTTTATAATTTACTTTCTAAACTGTTCCAACCACCACCGTTGATGCAATCAATACCGTGTTGTTTTAAAATAGAAGTGGCTTGAGCACTTCGCATTCCTGAACGACAACAAGCGATAATCGGTTTGTTCCATTTTTTGATGGTTTCGATGTTTCCGTTTAACACTTGTAAGGCAATGTTTTTTGAGCCTTTGATATGACCTTCTTTGTATTCGTCAGGTGTTCTAACATCTAATATGATAGCGCCTTTTTGAACATATTCCTGAACATCATTCGTTTTATTTCCTAATCCTAAAAAATCTAATATTCCCATAATTATTTCTTTTTTTGACAAAGATAGAGTTGATTGAAAATCTTTTCAGTAACAAAAGTTACTTTGTTTAAGCGTTAGTTTTTTCAAAAATCAATTCCAATCCGTTATCAACTAAATGTACAATTTCTGGGCGATTGCTTTTTACTTTTTCTAAGTGATTTAGAACTTTATCAACCAAATCTGAATTTCCTTCTTTTTTAGCCAATTCCGCAATTTCAACAGATAACAACCAATCATTTGGATGTCCAGCAGAAACCGAAGCAAATGCTTCTTTTAAAGTAGTCGTTGCAGGTTTTCCTTCTCTAATATTACG
>RXJZ01000112.1 GCA_003963025.1 Flavobacteriaceae bacterium | reverse complement strand
AATACTAATCCACCTACAAAACCTTCAATTGTTTTTTTAGGAGAAACACTTGGGAAAAGTTTGTTTTTACCTATGTTTTTTCCAACTAAGTATGCGAATGTGTCGTTTGTCCAAATTAAAACGATGATAGAAATTAAAATTTTAGGATTGTAGCCTTTAACTCCCATTGCAACATAATTTGCTAATATAAAAGGAAGAATTACATAGCCAAACAAAAGAAAATATCTCGTGTAAATTTTAAAATTAGACTTGTTCGCATTGAATAAATAAAGTAATAATTTGATAGAAGTTACAATAGAAATAGCTGTTAAAGCAGTATTTAAATAGATATCTGAATTTTTATTCCAAAAGATGAAGTAGGAACTAGCTGCAATGGGAATACTTACGTAAAAGTTTAATCCACACATTTTACAAAATTCGTAAACTCCAATCACTAAAAAGCCACCAAAAAGAATTGCTAAACCCTCTCTAGAATAAGAAATGCAGCCTAAAAGTAATACAACATAAACGGCTCCAGATAATGCTCTTTTTAGCGTTTCGTTCATTATTATAAATCTTCTAAAAGAAGTAAGTAAAGATTTTTGTGACAACTACCATAGTGTAAAAAATCTTGTTCTTTTACTTCTTCAAAGTATTTTATGGTTGTAATATTTGAGGGATAATTTTTTTCGTGTGTACTTTTTATTCTTCTCAAACCATCACTTTTACTATTTACAATTTGACTAGTGGTAGCAAAAACAATCATGTTTGTAGGCAGTTCATTCGGTTTGAAATGCTTTAATTGATAGGAAGAGAATAAAATTGAACCTTCATCAGCAATTAAATTTTCACATGAAGAAAGAAAAAATAAGGGATTAGTAGAATTGTTGTATGTTAATTTATTGTCTTCAAGTAAGTAAAGTAATCGATTGTCAAAACATTGAGCATTACACTCAAACCAATCATTCTCTGCTAATATGTTTTCAAAATTCTCGGCAATTTCATTTAAATTTTCACAATAAATAAATTTACCTCCATTTCCTTTGAAATTGAAAGTAAATTGTTCATCGATTGGTAAAGAAGAATCAGGAGTGTAAGGACTCTTGATTTCTTGTTTTTTGTCATTGCCTTCCTCTTCCGATGGTGTGCCAAAAAATTTTCTAAAAAGACTCATGTATCTTTAGCAGGTTTAAACTGTGAAAATCAAAGATAAAAAAAATCTTAGTTCTAAACCTAAAGAACTAAGATTTTTATTAATATTATTTTGTTGATAAGTTACTTATTCTGAAACAGTATTATCTATTGAAATTTCAGGAGTTATATCGGATTCTTTATCAAAAGGTCTTTTTCCGAATATATTTTCTAAATCATCTTTAAAAATCACCTCTTTTTCAATAAGAATATCAGCTAATTGGACTAATTTTTCTTTATTGGTTTCTAAAAGATGAATCGCTCTGTTATACTGTTCTTCGATCAATTTCGAAATTTCAGTATCGATAACTTTAGCAGTTTCTTCAGAATATGGTTTTGAAAAATTATAGTCAGATTGTCCTGTTGAATCGTAATAGGTGATGTTTCCAAGCTTATCATTCAATCCATAAATCGTAACCATCGCTCTTGCTTGACGTGTAACTTTCTCTAAATCGCTCAAAGCTCCGGTTGAAATTTTATTAAAAATTACTTTTTCAGCAGCTCTTCCTCCCATTGTAGCACACATTTCGTCTAACATTTGTTCTGGGCGTACAATCAGTCTTTCTTCAGGTAAATACCAAGCAGCACCTAAACTTTGTCCACGAGGAACAATTGTTACTTTTACTAATGGTGCAGCGTGTTCTAACATCCAACTTACAGTTGCGTGACCTGCTTCGTGAATTGCGATAGCGCGTTTTTCATCAGGAGTTACTATTTTGTTTTTCTTTTCTAAACCTCCTACAATTCTATCTACAGCATCTAAGAAGTCTTGTTTGTCTACCGCTTTTTTGTCTTTACGAGCTGCAATTAATGCTGCTTCGTTACAAACATTCGCAATATCAGCACCTGAGAATCCTGGAGTTTGTTTTGCTAAAAATTCGGTATCTAATTCCTCTGATTTTTTCAAAGGTTTTAAATGTACTTCAAAAATTTCTTTACGTTCTCTAATGTCTGGTAAATCCACGTAGATTTGTCTGTCAAAACGACCGGCACGTAATAATGCTTTGTCTAAAACATCGGCACGGTTGGTGGCAGCTAAAACAATTACGTTTGAATTGGTTCCAAAACCATCCATTTCTGTTAACAACTGATTCAATGTGTTTTCTCTTTCATCATTAGCGCCTGTCATGTTGTTTTTTCCACGTGCTCTACCCACAGCGTCAATTTCGTCAATGAAAATGATAGAAGGCGATTTTTCTTTCGCTTGTTTGAATAAATCTCTAACACGAGAAGCTCCAACTCCTACAAACATCTCCACAAAATCAGAACCTGACAAAGAGAAGAAAGGTACTTTAGCTTCACCAGCAACGGCTTTAGCTAACAAGGTTTTTCCTGTTCCTGGAGGACCAACTAGTAAAGCTCCTTTTGGAATTTTTCCTCCAATAGAAGTATATTTTTCAGGATTTTTTAAGAATTCAACAATTTCTTGAATTTCTTCTTTTGCTCCTTCTAATCCAGCAACGTTTTCAAATGTTACTCTTGTATCATTTTTTTCGTCAAATAATTTAGCTTTTGATTTTCCAATACTAAAGATTTGACCTCCGCCACCGCCAGATCCACCTGACATTCTTCGCATCATGAAAATCCATATCGCAACCAAAATAAGAATTGGTAAAAGCATTGAAATAAGCTCACCCCACATACTTTCAGGCTCCTTTTCATACTCTACAAGTTTTCCTTCGTTTGAAGCTTTTTGTAAGTTTTCTTGAAATGTTTTTAAATCCCCAATTTCAAAGAAATAATGAGGTCCTTTCGTATTTAATTTACCAAGAACATCATTTTTAACTTTGTCATGTGTTTTGTCTGTTAAAGCTGTTTTTTTTAAAAAAACGGTAGCTTTTGTATTAGTAAAAACAACCTTTTCAACCTGATTTTTATCTAAAAATTGGTAAAATTTTGATAAAGTAGTAGGTGCAGGATTACTTAAATCTAATCCTTGTGTAAACAAACTTATAGTAAAAAAAATTACCAAGACAAGTACAATACTCATCCACGGACTAAACTTAAAGCCAGAATTATTATTTTGTGCCATAAAATTTTTAGTAATTAGTGTCTATAGTTGTAATTTTTGCATCACCCCATAAACTTTCAATATTGTAGTATTCTCTAATGTGTTTTTGAAAAACATGAACAACGATACTTACATAATCCATAAGTACCCATTCGCCATTTTGTTCTCCTTCAACATGCCATGGTTTTTCTTTTAATTCTTTTGAAACCACTTTTTGAATAGAGCCAATAATGGCATTAACTTGTGTATTTGAATTACCGTTACAGATTACGAAATAATCACAAACTGTGTTTTCTATTTCCCTTAAATCAAGGATATTAATATCATTTCCCTTTACGTCTTCAATTCCTTTGATGATAAGTGCTAATAAATCATCATTATTCGTATTTTTTTTCGTCATGTAATATTTGTCATTTTATGCAAAGGTATCATTTTTTGTGATTATTTTTGAACCTTAACATAAGATTAAATTTTGTTATTTAAATATGAGAATAATCAAACTCGATGCCATAGATTCAACCAACCATTTTTTAAAAGCGCTTTCGGTTCAAGAAAGTTGTGAAAATTTCACTGTTGTTAGTACAGAATCACAAACGGAAGGAAAGGGTCAAAGAGGTTCGGGTTGGGCTTCTGAAGTTGGTAAAAACCTTACTTTTAGCGTTTTATACAATCAAAATATTGAAGGGATTACGAGTTTATTTACTCTAAACATTTTGGTAGCAATTAGTGTTGTTGATGTTTTAAAATCTGTTAGCAATCTTAATTTTGTCATTAAATGGCCGAACGACATTTTGGCAGAGAATAAAAAAATAGGTGGCATTTTAATCGAAAATACTTTTAAAAATTCAAAAGAAGTCCAATCCATAATTGGTATTGGTTTGAATGTGAATCAATCTCAATTTGAGAATTTGCCTCAAGCATCTTCATTGTACCAGTTAGAAAATAAAATTTTTGATAGAGAAACATTGCTGATTTCAATTGTGAATCGGTTGGAATTCAATTTAAATCAGATAAAAGTTTTAGGAGAAACTCATTTTTGGAATGCCTATCATCAAATTTTGTTTAAGAAAGATGTAGTTTCTACGTTTGAGTCAGTTGCAGGAAATCGCTTTGTTGGTAAAATTCAAGAAGTTACTCAAGAAGGCAAATTAGCAGTGTTGTTGGAAGATGATACTATCCGATTTTTTGATGTCAAAGAAATTAAAATGCTTTACTAAATTAAATACCGCTTAAAATCCTCAAACCTTTGTTAAACTTCGCTAAAAAGTTTTTGTTTTTAAGTACATTTGCGACAATTTATTATAAATGATTCCTTAAACTCATGGAGAAAAAAATACTTTCCTTGTTATCTTCCACTCGCTTAATGGC
>RXJZ01000080.1 GCA_003963025.1 Flavobacteriaceae bacterium | reverse complement strand
AAAATAGCTTCTGGCCCTAATGGTAAGTGAACCGCCATCTGGTCACCATCGAAATCGGCATTAAACGCCGTACAAGTCAATGGGTGTAACTGAATCGCTTTTCCTTCAATTAATTTAGGTTGGAATGCTTGAATACCTAAACGGTGTAATGTAGGAGCACGGTTAAGTAATACAGGGTGACCTTTAATTACATTTTCAAGGATATCCCATACTACAGGCTCTTTTTTATCGATAATTTTCTTAGCCGACTTAACTGTTTTTACAATTCCTCTTTCGATTAACTTACGAATAACGAATGGTTTGTAAAGTTCAGCCGCCATATCTTTTGGCAAACCACACTCATACATTTTCATTTCTGGTCCAACGACAATTACCGAACGAGCAGAATAATCCACACGTTTACCTAATAAGTTTTGACGGAAACGTCCTTGTTTACCTTTTAATGAATCTGATAATGATTTTAATGGTCTGTTAGATTCTGTTTTAACTGCAGAAGCTTTACGCGTGTTATCAAATAATGAATCTACAGATTCTTGTAACATACGTTTTTCGTTTCTTAAGATTACTTCTGGAGCTTTAATCTCCATTAATCTTTTTAAACGGTTGTTACGAATGATAACTCTTCTGTATAAATCATTTAAATCTGAAGTTGCGAAACGACCTCCATCAAGTGGCACTAACGGACGTAATTCTGGTGGAATAACAGGAATTACTTTTAAAATCATCCACTCAGGACGGTTTTCTCTGTTTAAGTTAGATTCACGGAATGATTCTACAACATTTAAACGTTTTAAGGCTTCAGTCTTACGTTGTTTAGATGTTTCGTTATTAGCAGCGTGACGTAATTCATATGATAATTCATCTAAATTAGTACGAGCTAATAAATCCATAATACATTCAGCACCCATTTTAGCAATGAATTTATTAGGATCATTGTCATCTAAATATTGATTTTCCATTGGAAGTGTATCTAAAATATTTAAATACTCTTCTTCCGTAAGGAAATCTAATTTTTGTAAAGATTCGCCATCAGCATTTTTAGCAATACCTGGTTGAATTACTACATATCTTTCGTAGTAAATAATCATGTCTAATTTCTTAGATGGTAATCCTAAAATATATCCGATTTTGTTTGGCAAAGAACGGAAATACCAAATGTGAGCGATTGGCACAACAAGGTTGATGTGTCCAACTCTATCTCTACGAACTTTTTTCTCCGTTACTTCAACACCACATCGGTCACAAACGATTCCTTTGTAGCGGATTCTTTTATACTTACCACAAGCACACTCGTAATCTTTAACTGGACCGAAAATTCGCTCACAGAAAAGACCATCTCTTTCTGGTTTGTGGGTACGATAGTTGATTGTTTCAGGTTTTAAAACCTCACCTCTAGATTCTGCCAAAATAGACTCTGGAGAAGCTAATCCTATCGTGATTTTATCAAATCTTTTGATGGTATTTTTATCTTTTAATCTTGTCATGATATGAATACTTTCGATTTATGAAAAGCGTTGTAAAGGGAGCAACCAAGGTTACTCCCGGATAAATTTATTCTTCTAATCTGATGTCTAATCCAAGACCTTTTAATTCATGCATTAATACATTGAACGATTCAGGTAATCCTGGTTCTGGCATAGTTTCACCTTTTACGATAGCTTCGTAAGTTTTAGCTCTACCAATTACGTCATCCGATTTAACAGTTAAGATTTCTCTTAGCGTACTTGATGCACCATATGCTTCAAGAGCCCAAACCTCCATCTCTCCAAAACGCTGACCTCCGAATTGAGCTTTACCTCCTAATGGTTGTTGCGTAATTAACGAGTATGGACCAATAGAACGTGCGTGCATTTTATCATCTACCATGTGTCCTAATTTCAACATGTAAATTACACCCACAGTTGCACGTTGATGGAAACGCTCTCCAGTTCCTCCATCATACAAGTATGTATGACCGAATCTTGGAATTCCAGCTTCATCTGTTAATTCATTAATCTGATCTAAAGTAGCACCATCAAAAATTGGAGTAGCGAACTTCTTACCTAATTTTTGACCTGCCCATCCTAATACCGTTTCATAAATCTGACCGATGTTCATACGAGATGGTACCCCTAGTGGATTCAATACGATATCTACTGGTGTTCCGTCTTCTAAGAATGGCATATCTTCATGACGAACGATTTTAGCAACAATACCTTTGTTACCGTGACGTCCTGCCATTTTATCCCCTACTTTTAATTTACGTTTCTTAGCGATGTAAACTTTAGCAAGTTTTAAAATTCCAGAAGGTAATTCATCCCCAACGGTAATAGTAAATTTCTCTCTTCTTAACCAACCTTGTAAATCGTTTAATTTGATTTTGTAGTTGTGAATTAAGTCGTTCACCATTGCATTAGTATGCTCATCTGTTGTCCACTGACCTTTAGTTAAGTGAGCAAAATCTTCTACTCCTTGTAACATCTTTTTAGTGAATTTTTTACCTTTTGGTAATACTTCTTCACCTAAATCGTTCATTACACCTTGAGAAGTCTTACCATCGATGATAACAAATAATTTTTCAATTAACTTATCTTTTAAGTCGTTGTACTTAACTTCAAATTCAGTTTCTAATTTATCAACGTCTTCTTTATCTTTAGAACGTTTTCTCTTATCTTTTACTGCTTTCGCAAATAATTTTTTATCTAAAACCACACCGTGTAAAGATGGAGACGCTTTTAATGAAGCATCTTTTACATCACCTGCTTTATCACCGAAGATAGCTCTTAAAAGTTTTTCTTCTGGAGTAGGATCTGATTCACCTTTTGGTGTAATTTTTCCGATTAGAATATCGCCAGGTTTTACCTCTGCACCAATTCTAATCATACCGTTTTCATCTAAATCTTTAGTAGCTTCTTCAGAAACGTTAGGAATATCATTAGTTAATTCTTCGTTACCTAATTTAGTATCACGAACTTCTAATGTATAATCATCAATATGTAATGATGTAAAAATATCATCACGAACTACTTTTTCAGAGATTACGATTGCATCCTCGAAGTTGTACCCTTTCCATGGCATAAACGCCACTTTTAAGTTTCTACCAATTGCTAATTCTCCGTTTTGAGTAGCATAACCTTCACATAATACTTGACCTTTAGTAACTCTGTCACCCTTTCTAACGATAGGCTTTAAGTTAATACAAGTACTTTGATTGGTTTTTCTATATTTGATTAACTGATATGTTTTCTCATCTGTATCAAAGCTTACCATACGCTCTTCTTCAGTTCTGTCATATTTGATGGTAATCATATTAGCATCAACATACTCTACAGTTCCGCTACCTTCAGCGTTGATTAATACTCTTGAATCAGAAGCAACTTGTCTTTCTAAACCAGTACCTACGATTGGAGCTTCAGGACGTAATAATGGAACGGCCTGACGCATCATGTTAGATCCCATCAACGCACGGTTCGCATCATCATGCTCTAAGAAAGGAATCAATGAAGCTGAAATCGAAGCAATCTGATTTGGAGCAACGTCTGTATAATGAACAACTGTTGGTTCTACTACTGGGAAGTCACCTTCCTCACGAGCAATAACTTTATCAGCCGTAATTTTTCCGTTAGCATCCATTTCAATGTTTGCTTGCGCAATCATTTTACCTTCTTCTTCCTCTGCACTTAAGTAAATAGGTTCAGAAACTAAATCAACTTGTCCGTTTACAACTTTACGGTAAGGAGTTTCGATGAAACCCATTCCGTTAACTTTTGCATATACCCCTAAAGATGAAATCAAACCAATGTTTGGTCCCTCTGGAGTTTCAATTGGACAAAGTCTTCCGTAGTGCGTATAGTGAACGTCACGAACCTCGAAACCAGCTCTTTCTCTAGATAAACCTCCAGGTCCAAGGGCAGATAAACGACGTTTGTGAGTAATCTCTGCTAATGGATTCGTTTGGTCCATAAACTGAGATAACTGGTTCGTTCCAAAGAATGAATTAATTACCGATGACAATGTTTTAGCATTAATCAAATCGATAGGTGTAAACACCTCGTTATCACGAACGTTCATTCTCTCACGGATAGTTCTAGCCATACGAGCTAAACCTACTCCGAACTGAGCTGATAATTGCTCACCAACAGTTCTTACACGACGGTTTGATAAGTGGTCGATATCATCAATCTCTGCTTTAGAGTTGATTAATTCGATCAAATATTTAACGATTGTAATAATATCTTCTTTAGTTAAAACTTGTTTTTCCATAGGAATATCAAGATTTAACTTTTTGTTCATTCTGTAACGACCTACTTCACCTAAGTTATAACGTTGGTCAGAGAAGAATAATTTATCTATAATACCACGAGCCGTTTCCTCATCAGGCGGTTCCGCGTTACGTAATTGTCTGTAAATATGCTCAACAGCCTCTTTTTCAGAGTTTGTTGGGTCTTTTTGTAACGTATTGTGTATAATTGTGTAATCAGCCGCATTGTTGTCCTCTTTATGTAAAAGGATAGTTTTTACGTCTGCTTCAATTATTTCTTCGATATTATCTTTATCAAGAATTGTATCACGATCTAAGATAATTTCG
>RXJZ01000047.1 GCA_003963025.1 Flavobacteriaceae bacterium | reverse complement strand
CAAAATGTTACAGATAAAAAACTTACACGCTTCGGTAGAAGACAAAGACATATTAAAAGGAATTAACCTTGAAATTAAAGCAGGAGAAGTGCATGCGATTATGGGACCAAACGGTGCCGGAAAATCAACGTTATCTTCTATCATTGCTGGAAACGAAAATTATGAAGTAACCGAAGGCGAAATCTTTTTAGATGGTGAAGAAATTTCAGAATTAGCTCCAGAAGAAAGAGCACACAAAGGCGTGTTCTTGTCTTTCCAATATCCAGTGGAAATTCCAGGGGTTTCGGTAACGAATTTCATCAAAACAGCTATCAACGAAAAGCGCAAAGCGAATGGTGAAGAAGAAATGCCAGCTAATGAAATGTTGAAGAAAATCCGTGAGAAATCAGAATTGTTAGAAATGGATAGAAAATTCTTGTCACGTTCACTAAACGAAGGTTTTTCGGGAGGCGAAAAGAAACGTAACGAGATTTTCCAAATGGCAATGTTAGAACCAAAAATCGCTATTTTGGACGAAACGGATTCAGGTTTGGATATCGATGCATTACGAATTGTTGCCAACGGAGTAAACAAATTGAAAAACGAAAACAACGCGGTATTAGTGATTACGCACTACCAACGTTTGTTAGACTATATCGTTCCAGATTTCGTTCACGTTTTAATGGACGGAAAAATCGTAAAAACGGGTGGAGCGGATTTAGCTTTAGAGCTTGAAGAAAAAGGATACGACTGGATTAAACAAGAGCAAACCGTATAGTATGGAGTTGAAAGAAAAAATGTTAGCTTCTTTCATGGCCTTTGAAGAGAAAATCAAAGACAATGAAGATTTGCACGAAGTTCGAAATCACGCCATAAAAAATTTCGAAAACAAAGGTTTCCCTTCAAAAAAAGAGGAAGCTTGGAAATACACGTCGTTAAATGCGATTTTGAAAAATGATTTTTCGGTTTTCCCAAAAAAGGATAACGCAATCGAATTTAAAGATGTAAAAAAGTATTTCTTACACGAAATTGATACCTACAAAGTAGTTTTCATTGACGGAATTTTTAGTTCGTTTTTGTCTTCTACAACCCACGATGGTTTAGATGTTTGTTTGATGTCTTCGGCATTGACCAAACCGAAATATAAAATGGTAATTGATACGTATTTTAATCAAATTGCGAGTAAAGAAGAGAGTTTGACTTCTCTAAATACGGCTTTTTCATTGGAAGGTGCTTATATCAACATTCCAAAAAGTAAAGTGGTTGAAAAACCTATCGAAATCATCTATTTCTCAACCGGAAATGAAGCGGCTTTGATGGTACAACCTCGAAACTTAATCATCGTAGGTGAAAACGCTCACGTGCAAATCGTAGAACGTCATCAAAGTTTGAATTCTAATCCAGTTTTAACGAATTCGGTTACTGAAATTTTCGCTCAAAAACGTGCGATTGTTGATTACTATAAAGTACAAAACGATGTGCAAACTGCGAATTTGATTGATAATACCTATATTGCGCAAAAGCAAGAGAGTAGAGTTGCAGTGCATACGTTTTCGTTTGGTGGAAATATTACAAGAAACAACTTGAATTTCTATCACCAAGGAGAAAGAATCGATTCAACGTTAAAAGGAATTACTATTATTGGTGATAAGCAACACGTAGATCATTATACTTTGGTGCATCACGCAACACCAAATTGCGAAAGCCACCAAAACTATAAAACGATTTTGCATGACAATTCAACTGCAGTTTTCAATGGAAAAATCTTCGTTGAAAAAGAAGCACAAAAAACCGATGCATTCCAACAAAATAATAACATTTTAATTGGCGATAAAGCCACAATCAACGCAAAACCACAGTTGGAAATCTTTGCCGATGATGTAAAATGTTCACACGGTTGTACGATTGGACAATTAGACGAAAGCGCCATGTTTTACATGCAACAACGCGGAATTCCGAAAAAAGAAGCGAAAGCATTGTTGATGTATGCGTTTACAAGCGAAGTTACTAACAGCATTAAAATACCAGAATTAAAAGCTAAAATTGGTAGAATTATTGCTGATAAATTAGGCGTAAATATGGGATTTGATTTGTAGTATATAAAGCCGCTTTATTGCGGTTTTGTTTTATAAAAAATAAAAAATATCAATATGTTTGATGTTCAAAAAGTAAGAGCTGATTTTCCCATTTTATCGCAAAAAGTAAATGGCAAACCTTTGGTGTATTTTGATAACGGAGCTACTTCGCAAAAGCCACAAGTGGTTATTGATGCTATTTCAAAATATTACAGCGAAATCAATGCGAATATCCACCGAGGTGTGCATACGTTGAGTCAATTGGCTACCGATGCTTATGAGGCTTCGAGAAATACGATTCAAAATCACATAAATGCGAAACACAATCATGAAATCATTTTTACTTCGGGAACTACTTTCGGAATTAACTTGGTGGCGAATGGTTTTTCAAGTTTGCTAAAAGCGGGTGATGAGGTGATGGTTTCGGCTTTGGAACATCATAGTAATATTGTGCCTTGGCAATTTTTGTGTGAAAGAACAGGAGCAAAGTTGGTCGTAATTCCAATGAATGAAAAAGGAGAATTAATCCTTTCAGAATTTGACAACTTACTTTCCGAAAAAACGAAAATTGTAACCGTTAATCACATTTCAAATGCGTTAGGAACGGTTAACCCAATTGAATATATTATTAAAAAAGCACATGAAGTAGGAGCAGCCGTTTTAATCGACGGAGCACAAGCAACACCACATTTACGTCCAGATGTGCAAGCATTGGATTGTGATTTTTATGTGTTTTCAGGACATAAAGTATGTGGACCAACAGGTGTTGGAATTTTGTACGGAAAAGAAGAGTGGTTACGCAAATTGCCACCGTATCAAGGCGGAGGTGAAATGATTGCTGAGGTAACATTCGAAAAAACAACTTACGCAGATTTACCCCATAAATTTGAAGCTGGAACTCCTAACATCGAAGGCGGAATTGTTTTAGGAACCGCAATTGATTATATGAATTCGATAGGTTTTGATAACATTGCAGCTTACGAACAAGAATTATTGGACTACGGGACCAAAAGATTACAAGAAATCGAAGGTTTAACGATTTACGGAACTAGCGAAAACAAGGCTTCAGTAATTTCGTTTAACATAGAAGGTATTCATCCGTATGACATTGGCACAATTATCGATAAGTTAGGTATAGCGGTTAGAACCGGCCATCATTGCGCCCAACCTATTATGAATTTTTTCAATATTCCTGGAACAATTAGAGCGAGTTTTGCTTTTTATAATACCAAAGAAGAAATTGATATCTTTGTAGAAGGGGTTAAAAAAGCACAAATGATGTTATCTTAAAAAGCAAAATTATGAAAATTATGCTCACTATTTTCTTGTCTATTTTCCTTTCAAAAGGTTGTGCGCAAGACCAAGAACTATCTGATGTTAAAGTTGTTTATGGGGCTAACACAAGAGGTTATCACAGAATGATAACAATTGAAAATGGGACATTCTCGTTAGTTAGTCAAAGAGACGGAAAACCAAGTGTTGTCAATTTAACAGAAACGCAATGGAAAAAGTTAGCAGAATTATATAGTAAAATAGATTTAAAAACTTTCAGCGATTTAGAAGGTCCAACTATGGAGCGTGCGTATGATGGGAAACCTCATGCCGACATGACGATTGCGGTAAAAGATAAAACCTATACAACTAAAGGATTTGACCATACAATTCCGCCTGCTAAAATTAAAGAATTTGTTGATTATATTAATAAAATTGCAGATGATTCTGTTGCAACAAATACAGTTTTAGGAAGTTATGTTGTAGAAGAATTGGTTGGAGTTAGCGTTGCTGAAAAAAATTATTTTATTAGTTTTGATAACGATAAAATTTCGGGTTTTATGGGATGTAATATGTATTCAGGAACTTATAAACTGAAAGATGAAAGCATGACTATTTCTCCCTTGATGGCAACAAAGAAATATTGTGAGAATGAAATGAAAAATGAAGATCTTTGGTTCAAAACAGCTTCTAATGTTTCTCATTTCGAAATTGAAAACAAAACAATTTTTCTTTTAGACAATGATAATAAAGTAGTTTTGAAAGCAACAAAAAAATAAGAATGACAATTAAAGAAATACAAGACGAAATTGTAGACGAGTTCTCCATGTTTGACGACTGGATGCAACGTTACGAATATATTATCGAATTAGGGAAATCACTTCCGTTAATTGATGAGCAATACAAAGTAGACGAAAACATCATCAAAGGTTGCCAATCAAAAGTTTGGGTACACGGCGAAGAACAAAACGGAAAAATCGTTTTCACAGCAGATAGTGATGCGATTCTTACCAAAGGAATTATTGCTATTTTAATCCGTGCTTTTTCTAATCAATCGCCAAAGGATGTTTTAGATGCTAATACCGATTTTATTGATGAAATTGGTTTAAAAGAACATTTATCACCAACTAGAGCCAACGGTTTGGTTTCAATGATAAAACAAATAAAAATGTATGCTTTGGCATTTCAAGCGAAGCAATAAATAATAAAAAAATGGAAGAATTTAACGATACAATTAACTTAGGCGAAGATGTAGTCAAAGTTTTAAAAGGTATTTACGACCCAGAAATCCCAGTAGATATTTACGAATTAGGTTTAATTTACGATGTGATGATTAATGAAGATAACGATGTAAAAATCTTGATGACTTTAACTTCACCAAATTGCCCAGTAGCGGAAACGTTACCTCAGGAAGTAGAAGAAAAAATCAAATCGATTGATGCAGTAAAATCATGTGAAGTAGAAATCACTTTCGATCCACCATGGAGTAAAGATTTAATGAGCGAAGAGGCAAAATTAGAATTAGGAATGCTTTAAATAAGTAATCAGTGTTCAGTTTTTAGTTGACAGTTTGCTGAACACTGATTTCTGAACACTGAACACTGTAAAAATGGACGAAATAGTAAACAAAGTAGCGCAAAGTTCTCTGATGGTATTCGATTTAGAAGACTACTATCCAGATAATCATGTGGTAGATTTAGATATTTCGCAATGGTTATTAGAAGGATTTGTTTTGAAAGAATCTGATTTTCGTAATCAATTAAAAAATAACGATTGGTCTCAATTTGAAGACAAATATGTGGCTTTATATTGCTCAACTGATGCTATTTTGCCTGCGTGGGCATTTGCTTTGGTTACAGTTTATTTAGCGCCGCATTCTTCAAAGGTTATTCATGGAATTAAAGAGTTAGCTATTATCGAATGGTATCAAGATATTTTGAACAAACTCGATTATACCGATTATTTTCAAAAACCTGTAATTTTGAAAGGTTGTTCCAGAAAACCAGTTCCTAACCAAGTATATACTTTAGCGATTCAAAAACTAATGAAAGTTGCCAAAAGTGTCATGTTTGGCGAAGCTTGTTCGGCAGTTCCACTCTATAAAAAATAAGTTTTATCGTTTATACTTTCATTTTATCTTTAAAATTTGGTGCTTTTAAGTAAATAACTACTT
>RXJZ01000258.1:4664-4917 GCA_003963025.1 Flavobacteriaceae bacterium | reverse complement strand
TAAGCTAACACCAATCGCTCTGGAGATAAATCACCTCCTACTGCAACAATTCCTTCTGGAGAAGCGGTTTCAACTGGTGGAAAGAAAAGTTCTTTAGTTAAATAGTACATTATTCAAAAATCAAATTCAAGTTCAATTACAAATTCAAAATTAAAGATTCGAGATAAAATCAATTTTAGGAACACAGATTTAAGAAATTAAAATAATTTTAAAAATCTTAAAATGAACTTTATTAATATGGGATATTCGCCTT
>RXJZ01000258.1:0-4614 GCA_003963025.1 Flavobacteriaceae bacterium | reverse complement strand
CTAACTTTTAGAAAGGTAAATCGTCGTGTTCTTCTTCGTTAAAGTTGGTTGCTGGTTCAAAAGCTGCTGCTGGTGGCATTGGTGGCATTTGAGGTGCCGATGCTGCTGCAGCAGGAACTTCTGCTTGTGCTTTTTCAATTCTCCAACCTTGTATAGAATTAAAATATTTAGTTTCTCCTTGTGGATTTACCCATTCTCTACCTCTTAAATTGATAGAAACTTTAACTTGTTCACCAACATTATAATTATTTAATAAATCGGTTTTGTCTTGCGTAAACTCGATTAAAATATGTTGTGGATATTGCTCCTCTGTAGTAACAACAAGTTCTCTCTTTTTAAAAGATGCACTTACTTGTTGAACTGGATTGATAACTTTTACTCTTCCTAAAACTTCCATAATACTAAAATTTATTTTTTTGCTAATAACAATTTCCAAGCATCAACGGCTCTTCCATTATCTACATACTCTTTTGCTTTTTGAAATTTTGTATCCAAATCATCAGCACTTAAAACGGCTTTGACTTCAAAATTTTCTTTTACAAATATAGCAATTTCTTCTTCGGTTGGAATATTTTCTATATTTCCTAATCTTGCTAAATCATTCCCTGTAAAATAACCACTTTCTTTAATAAAATCTGGAATACTATCAACTCCAATTCCTAAAGTAGTTAGCGGTTTTTCCACTTCAAACATGCCTACATTTGAACGACTGTACCAATTAGCTCCCATTCGGGCAACTAAGTCGATTTTGTATTGATCAATCATTCCGTTAGCATCTAAAATAGCCTCGTTGATGTGAATTTTTACTACTTCACAAATCACTAAATTACCTGCTCCACCCTGATCTCCTAATGCAATCACATCATTAATCTTACATTCAAATTGCACCGGACTTTCTGCTACACGAAACGGCTTTACTTTATCTGATTTTAGCATTGTAAATCCGGCCTTTTCAAACTCATTTACACCGTCTGGATATTCGGTACTTGATAAGGACATCTGCTCTACAATATCGTAATTCACCACATTAACTACTACTTCTTTTGTGCTTTGAGCATTAATTAAAGTATGTTTAACTGTATTATCGCGAACACGTCTTGCTGGTGAAAAAATTAAAATTGGTGGATTTGAGCTAAATACATTAAAAAAACTGAATGGCGATAAATTTGGATTTCCATTACTATCTAAAGTACTTGCAAAAGCGATAGGTCTTGGTGCTATGGCACTTTGCAAATAGCCTTGTAATTTTGCTGGCGCTATTTCTTTTGGATCGATGCTTAACATGTTGAAACTTTTTTACAAAGATAATAAGAACAAAGGCAATTTCAATCCCAAAATTTTTGGGACAAAAATCAAAAGCAAATACAAGAATAAACATCAAATTAAAAAGGATTTTAGTATTTTTACTTCAAATACGAATACATGCAGTTTTCAGAAAGACGAAATCTTACGCGTTGGTTTATTATAATAGCTTCTTTTTTCATTGTAATTTTAATACTTTGGAATACCTATAACTTTTTTCAGATTTTCAAAAACGAAGAACGAGCAAAAATGGAGTTTTGGGCAAGTGCACAAAAAACTTTAGCTAATGCCAATGAATTTACAGATATTGAATTACCCTTTCAAATTATCCAAAACAATACTACAATACCAATGATTGTTACGGATAGCAAAGATTCCATTATAAGTCACAACAATATTGATGAAGCTATTGCAAATGACACTGCAGCGTTAAAAAAATATTTTAACTCAATTAAAAACGACAACCAACCCATAAAAATGCAACTTTCCGAGAAAAGTTATCAGTTAGTCTATTATGGGAATTCCCCTTTATTAAACAAATTGAAATATTATCCTGTTGCTTTATTGTTGATTATAATTTTATTTGGTGCTGTTGTCTATAATTTTTATCGCGCTACCAAAATGGCGACACAAAATAAACTTTGGGCTGGAATGGCAAAGGAAACAGCACATCAAATAGGAACACCTTTGTCTTCTTTAATTGGATGGTTGGAAATTTTAAAATTGGAAAACATTGATGAAAGTACAATAATCGAAATAGAAAAAGACATTAACCGCTTACAAACGATAACCGACAGATTTTCAAAAATAGGAAGCGAACCAGTTTTAGAAAAACGTGATATTATTGAAGACACGAAAAATACCATCGATTACTTACAAACCCGTGTTTCTCAACAAGTTATTTTTTCTTTTAATGCACCCGATCACCCCATTTATGTTGATATTAATCCCGCATTACACAGTTGGACAGTTGAAAATTTAGTTAAAAATGGAATTGATGCCATGAGAGGTAAAGGCAGTTTGAATATTGTTATCTCAGAATTAGAAGATATGATAAAAATCAACATTACCGATACGGGAAAAGGAATTCCAAAAAACCAATTCACCAAAGTTTTCGAACCCGGATTTACAACAAAAAAAAGAGGTTGGGGATTAGGGTTGTCGTTGACTAAGCGGATTGTACAAGAATACCATAAAGGAAAAATAAAAGTGGCTCATTCTGAAATTGGAAAAGGAACTACAATTCAGATTAGTTACAAAACAGCATAAAAAAATCCCGAATGAATCGGGATTAATTTTTATAAGTTGGAAGCTATTTGCTTGGCTAATTCTTGAAATTCTTCTGGTGTTAAACTAGTTTTTCTTTGAAAACGCATATCATCCATATCTTGAAGTGGAATTAGATGCACATGAACATGCGGTACTTCTAATCCAACAACGGCAACACCAATTCGCTTACATTCTACTGATTTTTCAAGGGCTTTGGCTACTTTTCGAGAGAACTTCATTAAACCTAAATAATGATCTTCTTCCATATCAAAGATTTTGTTAATCTCTTGCTTTGGAATACATAGTGTGTGTCCTTTAGCATTCGGATTTACATCTAAAAAAGCCAAGTAATTGTTATCTTCAGCTATTTTATAACATGGAATTTCTCCATTTACTATTTTGGTAAAAATACTTGCCATTTTAATCTTGTTAATCTCTTGAAATTTCTAAAATCTCAACTTTTAAAACTCCATTTGGAACATTAATTTCAGCAATTTCACCCACTGATTTTCCTAATAACCCTTTCCCAATAGGAGAAGTTACAGAAATTTTTCCAGATTTTAAATCCGCTTCGCTTTCAGCTACTAATGTGTACTTCATTTCCATACCATTAGCTTGATTTTTAATCTTAACAGTAGACAATACTAATACTTTTGATAAATCCAATTGCGATTCATCTATTAAACGAGCATTTGCTACTAACTCTTCCATTTTAGCAATGCGCATTTCTAATAAACCTTGCGCCTCTTTAGCCGCATCATATTCTGCATTTTCAGACAAATCTCCTTTATCTCTGGCTTCTGCAATTGCTTGAGATGCTTTTGGACGTTCTATGCTCTTAAGTTGATCTAATTCTTCTCTTAATTTTTTTAATCCTTCTGCTGTGTAATAAGATACTGTACTCATAACTTCATTGTTTATATAAATAGAAAGAATCCCACATGCATGGGATTCTTTTCACAAAGATAATAAATATTTTTAATATTAATTTAAGTAATAACGTAATGTTTAGTCAAAAGTAATTAATTAAATTTGTTTTACAAATGAAAACAAAAACCAATATGAAAAAATATATTTATCTTCTTTTCATCCCTTTATTTTTTGGATGTGACAAAGAAGATTTTCAAAACAATAACCCTTATTTACCAAATTACCCTGTGAACTTAAATATAAATATGGGTTTGCCTCAATTTAGTAATTTATTAAGTCCTGCTAACGCCGTATATATTAATTCAGCTGGACAAGGTATTAGAGGAATTATCGTTTTTAATACAGGTAGTGGATATGTAGCTTATGATGCAGCTTGTCCAAATCAAGCTCTAGCCTCTTGTTCTACCATGACATTGAGTGGTATTGATGCTATTTGTTCATGTGACAACAAACGCTATAGTTTATTTTCAGGACAGTCTCAAGGCATGCAATATCCCATGAAACGATATCGAGTAGAGCAAATAAGTGAAGTTTCACTTCGTGTTTATAACTAACAAAAAAGCCTGAAAATTTGAACTTTCAGGCTTTTTTCAACTTAAATTAATTTAACTAAAATTTTAAACTCAACCCAAGAAGAAAATTAATTCCTGCTTGAGGATAATAACCCGCGCCTCCATAAGTAATTGTACTACCTGAGGAATCATCATCATACGTATAGAAATACCCGTTCGATTCATATTTTACATCAAAAACATTATTTACCAATGCTGAAAAAACAATCGATTTAATTCCCTTATTGATTTGCCAATCGTAAGAAGCATTAAAATCATTAATGAAATAACTATCCAATATAGAATTTTCTGAATCGATATTTCCCATATATTGTTCTCCAACAAATTTTGACAATAATGACAATTGTAATCCTTTAACTGGCAAGTAAGTAAACCTATTTCCGAAAATAAAATTAGGCGAAAATGCGATATTAGTATTTCCTAAATTCTGAACTACTCCATTAATTTCATAATAAAAATCCTCATTCTTATTTTGACTTAATGTGAAATTCGGATTTAAAATTAATTTATTTGTTAAAGCAATTGTTGATTCTACTTCTAA
>RXJZ01000294.1:4661-5870 GCA_003963025.1 Flavobacteriaceae bacterium | reverse complement strand
AGAAGAATAATTTCCTTTCCATGGAATACCTTCTCCTCTATCTAATTCTAATATCCAACCTGCAACGTTATCTAAGAAATATCTATCGTGTGTTACAGCGATAACTGTTCCCGCATATTGTTGTAAATGTTGCTCTAACCAAAGTACTGATTCCGCATCTAAATGGTTGGTTGGCTCATCTAATAACAATACATCTGGTTGCTGTAATAATAAACGACATAAAGCTACACGACGTTTTTCTCCTCCTGATAATACACTAATTGGCGTATCAGAATCTGGAGTACGAAGCGCATCCATTGCAATTTCTAACTTATTATCGATTTCCCAAGCACTACAAGCATCAATTTTATCTTGTAATTCTGCCTGACGATCCATTAGTTTTTGCATTTTATCTGCATCTTCATAAACTTCTGGTAAACCAAAATCGTCGTTGATTTTGTTGAATTCTTCCAATAAAGCAAAAATCTCCGCAGCTCCTTCACGAACTACTTCAATTACGGTTTTTGTTTCGTCTAATTTTGGTTCCTGCTCTAAATAACCAACTGAATATCCAGGTGCGAAAACTACATCACCTTGGTAGTTTTTGTCAACTCCAGCAATAATCTTCAATAGCGAAGATTTTCCTGAACCATTTAAACCTAAAATACCAATTTTAGCTCCGTAAAAGAAACTCAAATAGATATTTTTTAATACTTGTTTGTCACTTCCTTGGTAAGCTTTGCTTACTTTTTGCATGGAGAAAATGACTTTCTTATCGTCTGACATATATAATATGTTTGATTTATGATTATTAAAACTTTGTACTTTTTACTTTACTCTTTTTTTACACTCTTCCTTTTAAGGCATTAAAAACCCAAGCAATAGCAAAGAAACCAACTCCAACAGCTGAAAATCCCCAACCTGCTACATCGGCATATCTGTAAATTCCTAAGCCAATCAATAATAATCCCATTAAAATCATAATGAAAGTGGCCCAAGCCAAAATTGTATTTTTATTCATTCCCATAATTCTATATTTTTAACTAAAGATTTGTGAAATTTAGGACTGCGAAGGTACAAATTTTAAAACTTTTTATACTTTGTATTAATTGAAAATTTTAATCAACATTTCCTTCAATAAATCGTGTTGCGTCATAGAGGAAGCGCCTACACCTTTACTTTTAACATCAATATCGCGCAAAGCCGCCACAATAGCACTTACTTTTTTCA
>RXJZ01000294.1:0-4611 GCA_003963025.1 Flavobacteriaceae bacterium | reverse complement strand
TCGAAGTTGTTGTAATCTTTACTAAATCCGATATTTTCCTCAATGTCTTTTGGTGTAAACGTATGTCCTTTAGGAAGTATAATTTTTAGTTTTTCTAATTCATTATTGATTTTAGATAAATCCGTTCCTAAAAATTCTACTAAGATAGCGGCTGCTTTTGGTTCGATGCTATACCCTTGCCCTGATAAAACGCGCTTAATCCAATCGCCAACCTGGTTTTCATACATTTTTTTACTTTCGTAAACTACTCCGACTTTGTCTAAAAGTTTGGTGATTTTTTTACGCTTATCTAACGTTTTGTACTTGTAGGCAAAAACTAAAACGGTTGTGGGTTGTGGGTTTTCGGCATACGATTCTAACTTATCAATATAACGCGACAACTCTTGTGCTTCTCTAACTACAACCACTTGACGGTCAGCCATCATTGGATAACGTTTTGCACTTCCAACAACATCTTCCATAGAAACATCACGACCATACAAAATTGTTTGATTAAAATCGCGTTCGTGTTCTTGCAAGATATTTTGCTCAATAAATTCGGTTAATTTATCAATATAATAGGGTTCATCGCCCATAAAAAAGTAAATGGGTTTGATGTTTCCGGCTTTTATATCTTTTGTAATTTGAATTACTTCATCCATAATTTAGTATTCAGTGGTCAGTAAATAGTTGGCAGTTTGTAATATTTAACTAATTTTGAACTATGCAAAAATTGAATTTTCCAACGTATTCCTTTCGGTTCAAAAATAGTGAAAATAAAGTGTCTATTTTTGATGAAATTAGAAAAAAATTTATTCTTCTTACACCCGAAGAATGGGTACGTCAACACGTAGTTCAGTTTTTGTTACAAGATAAAAAGTATCCTAAATCATATATAAACGTTGAAAAATTAATTAAAATTAACGATTTAAGTAAGCGATACGATGGTGTTGTTTTTCAACCAAATGGAGAAATATTTTTATTAATCGAATGCAAAGCCCCAGAAGTTCCCATTTCCCAACAAACATTTGACCAAATTGCGCGCTATAATTTAGTATTGAAAGCAAAATATTTAATGGTGACCAACGGACTAAATCATTATTTTTGCCAAATGGATTTTGAAAATGAGAAATATGTTTTCTTGAAAGAACTTCCTGAATATTCAAATTAGCCATGGAAAAACGCGATTTAATACAAGCTGAAATTGAAAAATTAGGATATTTTCTACAACGTTTATTAGCAAATTTTTTGAATGGAAATTCGACAGGAAATTCTATTGAAGCAGCTGATTTAGTAACAAATGAGTTTAAAAATGAATTAGATTTTGATTTACCTCATTTTGTTTCACTTTCAAATATTGAAATGAAAAAATACCTTTCAAATTTTAATTTTAATGAGCATCATCTGGAAAAATTAGCTGATTTGCTAATTGAAATGAATTCATCAAAAAAACATTTAATAAAAGCGTTAGAATTACTTGATTTGGTAGATGAAATTTCAAACTCATATTCTTTTGAACGGAATAATAAAAAAATAAAAATTCAACAATTTCTTAATCAATAAGCACTTGAAAAAAATAGCAGTAGTCATATTAAATTGGAACGGAGCCAAATTGTTAGAACAGTTTTTGCCTTCGGTAATCGCGTTTTCTGATGAAGCTACAATTTATGTGGCTGATAACGCTTCGCCCGATACTTCTATTGAAGTAATTCAAAACCAATTTCCTTCGGTTAAAATCATTCAAAATACCGGCAACTTTGGTTTTGCAAAAGGTTATAATGAAGCCTTGAAGTTTGTAGAAGAAGAATATTACGCATTAGTCAATTCGGATATTGAAGTTACTAAAAATTGGTTGGCTCCTATTTTAGAAATTTTTGAAAATCAACCTGAAACTGCAATCATACAACCTAAGTTATTAGATTTCAAAAAGAAAACGCATTTTGAATATGCTGGTGGTGCTGGTGGTTTTATTGACAAATTTGGATATCCATTTTGTCGTGGACGTATTTTCGATACGGTTGAAGAAGATAAAAATCAATATGATGATGAAATTGAAATCTTTTGGGCAACTGGAGCTTGTTTCTTTATCCGAAAAGAAGTGTATCATAAATTAAATGGTTTTGATGATGATTTTTTTGCCCACCAAGAAGAAATTGATTTGTGTTGGAGAGCTTTTAATTTGGGTTATAAAATAAAATATACTTCAAAATCAATTGTCTACCATGTGGGCGGAGCTACATTAAACGAAGGAAATCCAAGAAAAACTTTTTTGAATTTCAGAAACTCATTGTTGATGTTGACAAAGAATTTACCGAAAAATCAATTGTTTTCAATCATCTTTTTACGTTTGTGTTTAGATGGATTAGCGGGAATTCAATTTATTTTGAAAGGAAAATTCAAACATTGTTATGCTATAATTCAAGCGCATTTTGCATTTTATAGCGTTGTAAATCAATTTTATAAGAAAAGAGGTGCAATTCAAAAATCCAATTATTACAAAATAAACAGTATTGTTTATCGATACTTTATCAAGAATGGCAAGGTTTTTGAGAAGTTGTTTTAACAATAGTTTAGGTTTAAAAAAGCTATTTTTTAACAATTTCTATTTAATTTTGTAAAAAATTCAAACCATTATGAAAAGAGTATTTTTAGTTGCCACGTTGGCTGCATTGACATTTACGTCTTGTGGCTCAAAAAAGAAAATCGCAGCCTTAGAAGCCAAAAACAAAGAAATTCAAGATTTATTGAATACGGCTACTGTTAAATTAAACACTTGTTTAACTGAAAGAGAAGCTTTAGCAAATCAGGTGGATTTCTTAAAGAAAAACAACACCGATTTAATCAATAACATGGGTAATTTGACTACTTTAACTACTAAAGGAGCTGAAAATCTTGAAAAATCATTAGAAAGTTTAAAAGAAAAAGATTTAAAAATTACACGTTTACAAGATGCTTTAACTAAAAAAGACAGTGTAACTTTAGCCTTGGTTACCAGTTTAAAACGTGAAGTAGGAATTGACGATCCAGATATCAACATCAATGTTGAAAAAGGAGTTGTTATGATTTCGATTGCTGATAACTTATTATTCAAATCGGGAAGTTACGAAGTAAGTGATAAAGCAAAAGGTGTTCTAGCTAAAGTGGCTAAGGTAATCAATAGCAAACCGGATTTCGAATGTTTAGTTGAAGGTCATACCGATAATGTGCCAATTAAAAATGCTGTTTTATTAGACAACTGGGATTTATCTGTAAAAAGAGCCACTTCAATCGTAAGAGTTTTACATAAAGATTTAGGTGTTAGTCCAAAACAATTAATTCCAGCGGGAAGAAGTTCGTATATTCCTTTAGTAGAAAACGATTCTCCTGCTAACAGAGCTAAAAACAGAAGAACGTGCATCATCATTATGCCAAAAATTGACCAATTCTACGATATGTTAGAAAAGGAAATGAAAAACTTGAGTGGAAAATAATGAATCCATATAATCACAAAAAACGCTTTCGATTGAAAGCGTTTTTTTTATAATATATCCAAACTTCCTTTTCCTTCACGAACTACTTCGGGTTCGTAGCCTGTTAAATCTATAATGGTTGAAGCCACATTGTCACCATAACCACCATCAATAACCAAATCAACTTTATTTTGCCATTTTTCAAAGATTAATTCCGGGTCAGTTGAATATTCAATTACCTCATCTTCATCGTGAATGGATGTTGAAACAATAGGATTTCCTAATAGTTTTACAATTTCACGAGCAATGTTGTTATCAGGAATACGAATACCAACGGTTTTCTTTTTTCTGAATTCTTTTGGTAAATCGTTATTTCCTGGTAAAATGAATGTGTATGGGCCAGGTAAAGCGCGTTTTAAGATTTTAAATGTAGATGTATCAATTTGTTTCACATAATCAGAAAGATTACTCAAATCGGAACAAACAAAGGAAAAATTGGCTTTTTCCAACTTAATTCCTTTGATTTTGGCAATTTTCTCTAACGCACGAGAATTGGTAATATCACAACCTAAACCATAAACGGTATCCGTTGGATAAATGACTAAACCTCCATTTAGCAGAACCTCAACCACTTTTTTAATTGCAGCTTCGCTTGGTTTGTCTTCGTATATTCTTATAATTTCTGACATAATTTTATGCTTTATACCTTAAGCTTTATAATTAAAGCCGTTAACCAATAACCTCCAACTTCGCAAACCTTAACAACAACTTTTTCAAACCACCTACATCAAAGCGAATTTCTGCTTTTTTGTCTGCTCCTATTCCTTCAATGTTTACGATTTGTCCTTTTCCAAAACGTTCATGCATTACGATATTACCAACGTTTAAATTGGCATCGACAACATTAGAACTTCCTGAATTACTTGAAACAGGTTTTAATCGTCTGATATTAGCCGTTGGACTTGGTTGATCTTGTGTTAGATATTTTGGCGGTGTTCCTGCTGTTGGTTTTGCTAATCTTAATTTCGATTTATCAATATCGCCAAAAACATCAATATCCATAACCGGTTTGTAACGATAACCCGAATCTACTGGATTCAAATATTCTAAATATTGGTCGTTTATTTCTTCAATAAAACGGGATGGTTCACTGTCTACTAATTTTCCCCAACGGTAACGCGAT
>RXJZ01000197.1 GCA_003963025.1 Flavobacteriaceae bacterium | reverse complement strand
TGAACCGCTTTCTGGACAAGCAATTTCTAACTCTTCGATTAAAGCTTTAACATCAGCAAGGTTTTCTGTCTCTAAAGAACGCGCCATTCTTTCTAGAATTTCTTTCTTTTTAGACAAATATTCCATCACACGAGGATTTGTTGTTTTGTATTGTTCTTCATCAAATGAAGCTCCAAAACGCTCACGTGCTTTGTCGATTTCTTTTTGTGCTTTTTGATTTAATTTTTCGGCATAATCCTCAATTAAAACATCAGCGCGGTATCTTTTTTTAGAATCTTTATTATCGATTAATGGATCATTAAAAGCATCAACGTGTCCAGAAGCTTTCCAAGTGGTTGGATGCATTAAAATTGCAGCGTCTAATCCTACAATATTTTCGTGCATTTGCACCATAGATTGCCACCAGTATTCACGGATGTTCTTTTTTAACTCCACACCATTTTGTGCATAGTCATAAACCGCACTTAAACCATCGTAAATTTCGCTCGACGGAAATATAAATCCGTACTCTTTTGCATGCGAAACTACATTCTTAAAAATATCATCTTGTTTTGCCATAGTGCAAAAGTAAAAATAGGAATGAAATAAAGAAAAGAAATTAGAGAATAAAAACAAGAATTGTTAATATTCGAAAACGGTTGTACCAATTTTAACGAAATCGTGGTAAATATTGATTTTATATTTACCTCTAATTGTCTTTTTTTGCTCTAAATCAACATAAGTACAAACATCTGTATCTTGTCTTTGATAATTAGTACTTACAGATGCACTGTATTGAAGTTTAATATTATTTTCTGTTTCAACATAGGTATTCTCGGAGGAAATAATTTGATTTTTAGGATTTACAACCTGAACAAATATGGTTTTATTTCCCGCCTTAACAAATTGGTTTTCTTGTAACGTAAAACAAACTCTCAATTGTTGAATTTTTGGCTCACGTAAATTATAACTTTCAGAATAAATTTTAACTCCTTTTGCATTAACATTTAAAGCATTAAGATAGTCGCTTTTTATCAAACTCCTAATATTAGAGTCTACATTATTATTTAACGATTTGCCAACGATATTAGACTTCCCAATTTGTTGTTCTTTGGTAAAAAACATTATTGAGTCATCAACAGATTTAAATTTAGATGCATTTTTAAAAGATTCAGAGTTTATTAACTTTATTTCTTGACTGAATCTGATACTATCTGCTTTGTTCTTTATACTTACAGAATCATATTTATAAAGAATTTCTGTTAATTGACTTTCAAGTACTTTATTTTCTAATTCAGAACTATCCATGTAGTCTTTAAAATCAATCGAAACCTTGTAATATTTGACACCTAGAAACAAAGAAATAAGCATTAAAAAAATGATACTTACTTTTAGTGTTTTATTTTTTTTAAGCGCCATGTTAATTTTTTTATATAAATTTATTTAAAAATGTTAATGCTTTTATAATTAATCGATAAAATGCTAAAATATCTGATAAACTTAATTTTCCCAAAACTATGCTTTGGCTGTAATTCGTTACTACTAAATAATGAATCTATTCTATGTAGCAAATGCATTCATGATATGCCCTTCACACTACATCATCTTTTAGACAACAATGATACAACAAAAAAATTTTATGGCATAATACCAATAGAATTTGGCTCTTCAATGTTATATTTTCATCAAAATGGTATAGTTCAAAATCTAATTCATAATCTAAAATACAAAAACCAACAACAGATTGGTAGTTTTCTTGGAAAATTATATTCTGAAGATTTAAAATCGGTTACTAAAATAAAAACAATGTCAGAAATTATCCCTGTTCCACTTCACAAGAAACGACTTGAAGAGCGAGGTTATAATCAAGTAACTACTTTCTGTGAAGCATTATCTAATGAATTAAAGATTCCGCTTAACAACTCATTATTGTACAGAAATTATTATTCAAAAACACAAACAAAAAAAGATAAAGAAGCTAGAAAAGAGGTTAGTAATGCCTTATTTGATGTGCATTATACAGAAAAAGATCACAACAAACACTTTTTACTAGTTGATGACGTAATAACTTCTGGCGCAACCCTTGAAGCATGTGCAAGAACTTTACTAAAAATACCAAATACTAAGGTTAGTATAATAACTATTGCCTACACAATCTCATAAAAATTAGCAAAAATTGTATGTTTACACTAAATATAGTTGTTATTTTGTGGTTTGCAATTATTTGAAACAATGACAAATTTTAAAAACATATCTATTTTATTAGCTAGCTTATTATTAATAAATTGTGCCAAAAGAACAACTATTTCAGGAGGTGACAAAGATACTATAGCACCCAAAATAATAAATAGTCTACCCAAAAACTTTAGCACTAATTTCGAAGGAAATGAGATTAAAATAACTTTTGATGAGCTGATTAAAGTAAAAGACATTAATAAACAATTAATTATTTCACCTCCCATGAAAAAGCAACCTATAATTGTACCTCAAGGGAGTGCCAGTAAATTTATTTCAATTAAAATTTTAGACACATTACAACCTAACACAACCTATAGTTTCAATTTTGGGCAAAGTATTACCGACAATAATGAAGGAAATCCATTCTCGCAATTTAAATATGTTTTTTCTACAGGAAATACTTTAGATT
Organism: Flavobacteriaceae bacterium; assembly: GCA_003963025.1. Taxonomy (GTDB): domain Bacteria; phylum Bacteroidota; class Bacteroidia; order Flavobacteriales; family Flavobacteriaceae; genus Flavobacterium. The sequence continues at coordinate 2,066 of RXJZ01000197.1, read as the reverse complement.
CTTTATCAATTGTTGGAAAAATCAAAGACGCATATAATCAAAAACCCGATAATTTTGTTAGCGTGATGTTATATGATGCCAAAACATTTACCGACTCAACAGTATACAAAGAAAATCCATTGTATATTACTAACACTTTAGATAGTTTAAAAGAATTTTCTTTAGAAAATCTGAAGGAAGGTTCGTATAAAATTATTGCACTAAAAGAAAAAACAAACAACAACAAGTTTAACACCGATACTGACAAAATAGGCTTCATTGAAAGCACCATCACAATCCCATCTTCTGAAACGATTGAATTAGAACTTTTCCAAGAAAAACTGGCTTTTAAGGCCGAAAAACCAACTCAAGAAAGCAACAATAAATTATTTATGGGATTTAAAGGAGATATTAAAAATTCTACAATTACTGCCTCTTATGGAAATAAAGAAATTCCAATTAAAGTAAGTAAATTTCCTGTAAAAAATAAAGACTCTGTCCAGATTTTTTATCCAAATATCAAAATGGACTCCATACAAATTTCTGTTTCTAATGGCAATTACAATAAAACATTCAGTTCAAAGCTAAAAACACTTAAAATTACCGACAGCCTTAAACTAGAAAATAAAACCGAAAATGTATTGGCTTTTAGAGAATCTTTTAAAATTAAAACTAATACTCCAATTTTGAATATTGATGAATCCAAAATATCAATTAAAAACAAAGATTCTATTCCTGTAAAATTCAGCACAAAATATGTAGATTTTGAACAAGAGATAACATTTGATTTTAAAAAGGAAGAAAATCAAAAATACATCTTGAATATCCTTCCGGGTGCGATTAAGGACTTTTATGAAACAACTAATGATTCATTAAAATATGTTTGTGAAACAAAACAACTAGCCGATTATGGAAATTTAAAAATAAATTTAATAAATGTTAAACGCTTCCCCATAATTGTTGAACTTTTAATTAAAGATGAAGTAGTTTATAAAATGAATTCTAATAGTCTTACGAGTTTTTATTTTGAAACCATTGAGCCTAACCTATATACTATTAGAATTATTTATGACGATAACGCTAATAATGAATGGGATACCGGTAACTACTTAGCAAAAAAACAAGCTGAACAAATTATTTACTTTCCAAAAGAAATTGACGTTAGAGCGAATTGGGATGTAGAACAAGATTTTATTTTGGACTAGCGAATATTAAAATCGTCTCTATCATTCAAAAAATTAAATTTTATTCTAGCATCATGTTGAGTCATTTTATCTAATTCAAAGATAAAAACACCTAATTCATTTTCGCAGTCCACAATTGTATTTCCTAAAAAGTCAATAGCTTGAGAATGTCCGGGATATACTAAATGATTGGCGTCTTCTCCTATTCTATTAACGCCAATTGTGTAACACATGTTTTCTATGGCACGTGCTTTTAACAAGGCATCCCAAGCATTAATTCGTGGTTTTGGCCAATTGGCAACATACAATAACAAATCATAATTTTCAACATTTCGAACAAAAACCGGAAAACGCAAATCGTAGCAAATTTGCAGGCAAATATTCCAATTGTTATAATTTACAATTACTTTTTCAGTTCCTTTTTTGTACACTTTTTCCTCTCCCGCTAAGGTAAACAAATGACGTTTATTGTAAAACTGCACTTCGCCAGATGGAAAAATAAACACCATTCGGTTGTAGAAATTTTCATTTTCTTTGATGACTAAACTTCCTGTAATAGCACACGTTTTCTTTTTAGCCAAATCTTTTAGCCAAGCCATGGTTTCGCCTTCCATAGTTTCGGCTACAGCAACTGGATTCATGGTAAAACCAGAAGTGAACATTTCGGGTAAAACAAATAAATCAAACGATTCGTCTTCATTTAAAAAATATTCTTCTATGAATTTTCGATTTACTATTGGGTTTTCCCAAGCTAGTTTGGTTTGAAAAAGTGCAACTTTCATTAGGTAAAATTTTTATTAAAAGTACAAAAAAACGCATCCAAATGAATGAATGCGTTTTTATTATTTTAATGTTTCAATGAATTATTTCAAAGAAGCTTTTAAAAATTCTCTGTTCATACGA
>RXJZ01000088.1 GCA_003963025.1 Flavobacteriaceae bacterium | reverse complement strand
CAAGGACATGTTTGTTGCACCCCAACTTTTCAAAAAGAAGCCATTGATCGCGACACCAAAAAACGTGAATTATCTACCAATCGTGCTAAACGTGTGTACAATTATTTCTTGATGAAACGCATTAGCAAATCTCGCATGACGTTTAAAGGATATGGTAATACACAATCCTTAAAAAAAGGTAGTACTTTAGACCGAAGAGTAGAGCTTTTGATTACTAAAAACGATGTGGTTGCTGTGGAGCAACCAAAGAAGTAATTAATTTTTCTTCATCTGAATATGCGGAATATCATCTTCTAAATACATTTCACTAGTTTGGATAAATCCTTGTGATTCGTAGAATTTTTTCAGGTATTCTTGTGCAGAAATGGTTATGGCAGTTTCATTGAAATTTTCTTTGATGGCTTCAATAGAAACTCGCATCAAATCGTGACCGAATTTTTTGTCTCGGTATTTTGGGCTTACCACAACGCGTCCGATAGATGTTTCTTCAAAATAATAACCTTTGTTGAATAAACGAGAATAAGCAGCTAAATCGCCATTGTAATAACCCAAAACGTGAAGTGCTTTCTCATCTTTACCATCAATGTCTTGATAAACGCAATTTTGCTCCACTACAAACACTTCTGAGCGAAGTTGAAGTAATGAATATAGTTCGAATGTAGAAAGTTCGTTAAATCGCTTTATTTTGAATTTTATTTCCATGCTAAAAAAAGAAGTTCCCAATGAAGGGAACTTAATATTATTTTAAAAATTTAACGGATTGAATTATCGCTTCCAATTCGAAAACCAAATCACGTTTCGATTTTGATGGATTATACGTGAATCCTTCTAAAATTAAATAACGATTGTTTTTAGTGTCTTTGATGGCGTAATTTACAAATGGTCCTGCCATGAAATCATTTTTCAATTCCCAAGTTCCTTTAGTTAAATACGTTTTTTTGTTGGCTATTTTTTCTTCGAAAAGGTAAGGAGCATAAGCCGCTTCTGTAATCATCCAAGTATTTGGTAATGTTCCGTGAATATTAGCTTTTCCGATTTCATCACGCATTGCTGTAATATTAGTTATGATATCGCCTCCGTTTTCCACTTTATCAATTGGAACTTGATATACTAGAATACTATTGTAACCAGATGTAAATTCTTTTCGTAACCACACGAATTTGTCTTTCACCATGTCATATTTGTATCCAAAACCAATTTGAAGACTAATCCCAAACATTTTTTGTAATTGTTCATCTGAAACTAATGATTTTTTCATTCGAATTTGATTCTCAATGATTTCAGAAGCTTTAATCGTTTTAATAATTTCAGTTGATTTTTCTTCTAAAATATTCAAAACATCTTCTGTATCGGTTCCTGAAATGAAGAAAATATTTTGTGGTTTTGCAAATTTGTTGGTATTAGAAACAAATGCTGCTTCTTTGCCTTTTTTTACAACAATAATATTGCGGCTCTTACGAACGAATCCTTCAAAAACTTTTGTTGGATATTGATTTAAAGTAAATAATGGCTCTTCTTGTGGTAAACCATCTACTGGAGCAGCAAATTTTTTACGAATACTGTCTCCAATTTCTCCATTCCACAAATTATCATCAATAATAATTGAAACATTATTGATTTTCCCATTAGATTCTGATAAAATGGCTTGTGCATCTTCTTTAGATGTTTCTTTACAAGACAAAAACGATAAGGCAATAAAAGTTAGAACAGCTAATTTTTTCATGGTATAAATTACATTTTATCCGTTAATTTTTAATTTCATTCCGGGTTGTATATTATCACCACTAATATCGTTCCATTTTTTTATATCATCAATGGAAACGCCAGGAAACTGTTTTGAAATCGAGAACAACGAATCACCGCTTTTAACTGTATAAGTCCCGTCGTTATTGGACTTAGACTCTGTTTTAGCAATTATTTTTTTGTCGGAATAAATTTTTAATTTTTTTCCTGCTTGAATATTATTTCCTTTTATACTGTTCCATTTTTTAAGTTCAGAAATGGAAACATTGTATTTATCTGCAATCTTGCCTAAGCTTTCACCGCTTTTAATAGTATGAAATTGTGTTTTTCGTTCAAATTTAGGTTTACTAACATAGGCTGAATCAGCAGCAGCAGAAATGGAATCTCTTGAGCTTGAAGCAATAAACTCTGATTTCGTCTTTTCTTTATAGGTTTCTAAATAATTCAAATAAGCATAAATTTTCTCTTCATTAGAAACAAAAAGTCCCATTTTATTTTTTGGTAAACGCAAATAATGCGGTTCATCTGCCACAAAAGGAATCACTTTTAATTTGTAAATCGGATTTAAAAATTCTAATTGCTCCTCTGAAATATCTAATAAATCGGCAATATGCTTAAATGACATTTGTCTTTTCACCATAATTGTATCCGTCTCAAAATACGTTAGTGGCGCTTTTTTGGGCATAATTCCGTGTTCTTTCTTGTATTCATAAATATAGAAAGTCGCTAAAAATGCTGGAACATAGTTCGCTGTTTCTTGAGGTAAATTTTTACGAATATTCCAATAATTTTGACTTCCGCCTGAACGTCGAATTGCTTTAGAAACATTTCCTGGTCCGCAATTATAAGCTGCTAAAACCATGCTCCAATCTCCAAAAATTCCGTATAAACTTGATAAATATTGACAAGCAGCTTCTGTTGCTTTTAATGGATCATAACGCTCATCAACATAAGAAGTAACTTCTAAATTATATTGCTTTCCTGTAGGATACATAAATTGCCACAAACCAGAAGCTCCCACTCGAGATTTCGCTCTAGGATTCAAAGCCGATTCTACAATCGCTAAATATTTCAATTCTAATGGAATATTATATTTTGCTAAATGCTCTTCAAACATTGGGAAATAATATTCCGAAATCGCCATTAAACGTTCAAATGCTTTTGGTCGGTTTTTCAAAAAGGCTTTAATCGTATTTTCTAATGCTGGATGATATTCGATATTAAAAGGTGATTTGGCATCCATTTTTGCCAAACGTTTTTTTAATAACTCTGTTGAAAGATTGTAGCTAACTTCTGAATCGATGTTAAAATTTTCAATGTCGTTATACATGTCATTTGACAACTCAAAATTTGCTAATTCTGACAACCATCTTTCATCTATACAATTACTCGTGTTGTGATTTACAAACGTTGTCTTTAATGAATCCAAGTAGGACATTTTAGGCAACGGAAGTAGATTATCTTTTTCTACAGATTCCTGAGCAAAGCTCAAAACAGAGAGAAAAAGAGAAGCTATAATAATTGTTTTTTTCATTATATTTTATGTTTTTTGAAGCTAATTAATTATTAATAACTTAATAATCAAAGCTTTATTGTATTCTTAATCTAAAATAGCTGCAATTCCAGGTAAAGTTCTACCTTCCAACATTTCTAACATCGCTCCACCGCCAGTAGAAACATAACTCATCTTTGGTTCTAGTCCAAATTGTTTTACAGCCGCAACACTATCACCACCTCCTACAAGTGAAAAAGCACCATTAGCAGTTGATTCTGCAATAAATTCTCCTAACGAAATTGTTCCTTTTGCAAAACTTTCCATTTCAAAAACTCCTAATGGTCCATTCCAAAGAATAGTTTTTGAGTCTAATATAATTTGTTTGAAAATTGCTAATGATTTTGGACCCGCATCTAGACCTTGCCATCCGTCTGGAATGTTTTTTACATCCACCACTTGGGTGTTGGCTTCGTTTGAAAATGCATCAGCCGCCACAACATCTACTGGTAAATGAATTTGAACACCTTTCTCTTTTGCTTGTTTTAAAATTTCGATTGCTAATTCTAATTTATCGTCTTCACAAATTGAATTTCCAATATTTCCACCCAAGGCTTTAATGAACGTAAACGTCATTCCACCGCCAATAATCATGTGGTTTACTTTGTCTAAAATATTTTCAATTACCGTGATTTTTGAAGAAACTTTACTTCCTCCTAATATTGCAACCACTGGTTTTTCTGAATTTTTTAATACTTTTTCGATGCTCTCAATTTCTTTCGCTAACAAATAACTAAAGCATTTCGCATCTTGAAAAAATTGTGCAATAATGGTAGTTGAAGCATGTGCTCTGTGAGCCGTTCCAAAAGCATCATTCACATAAATATCACCTAAAGCAGCTAATTTTTTTGAAAATTCTACATCTCCTTTTTCTTCTTCGGCATAAAAGCGTAAATTTTCTAATAATAAAATTTCGCCTGATTGTAGATTTTTTGCTGCATTTTCAGCAATCTCTCCGATACAGTCAGAAGCAAAATGCACTTTTTGACCTAAAATTTCTTCCGTTTTTGCAACGATGTGTTGTAACGAATATTTCGCTTCAACTCCTTTTGGTCTTCCTAGGTGACTCATTAAAATTACACTTCCGCCATCTTTCAATATTTTGTCAATTGTTGGCTTTGCTGCCTCGATTCTTGTAGCATCGGTAACCTTAAAATTTTCATCTAATGGCACGTTGAAATCTACTCGGATAATTGCTTTTTTGTTATTGAAATTGAAGTCGTTAAGTGTTTTCATTTGTATCGAATTTTAATTTGAGCGAATGCAAATATAAATTATTGTATTTTAAATCTTTATAACAAATATCATATTTTGCATTTTTTTAAATTCTTCTAAAACCAATTTTTTGATTTCTTTTCTACCAATTTTGGTAATTTTTGATTAGGTTTGTTCCATGCTTTTCAAAGATATTTTAGGACAGGAACATATTAAAAATCACTTA
>RXJZ01000083.1 GCA_003963025.1 Flavobacteriaceae bacterium | reverse complement strand
AATAATCAGTTCCTGTATTCGGTAAAGTTCCTGAACTTTTGCAATAAATGGTTTCGCAATACTCCGAAAAATTTGATTTTATCGCTTCGGCAATTTGCTCCATTTGAAGAAAAATTCCTATAGAATGCGCTTGAATTACCCAATTTTTATCATAATAATCAATAATTAATCCTGGAATGCCATCGCCTTCTCCATGAATGACACGAAAAGCATTCGTAACATCTAAATCCAATAATTTCAAACGTAAATTCCAAGCCGATTGCAATTTTTCTGTCCAAAAGTTTTCAGAAAAAGTTTCATCACCAAAAGTCAAAATACGAACTACAATACTTCCTTTGTTACTAAAATATCCTGTTCCTAAATGATTGTTTTTCGAATCGACTACATCCACCATTTCGCCATCGTTTATTTCGCGACTCACCCCGTAAACCGCACCACTAAAAATCCAAGGATGACGACGTTGAATTGATTTTTCTTTTCCTGATTTTAAAATTACTTTTGGTAAGCTCATTCTCTTTAAAATATTACCGCGGATTCGCAGATTATTAATTGAATTATTTATAAATAGGTTATTAATCTTAAAAAAAATGCAGACTCACAGATAGTAAAATTGTAATCTGTGAATCTGCGGTAAGATTAAAATTTAATATTAATCGATATTCATTTCAGGAACTTCTCCCTCAATGATTAAATCTGCTTCTGTTGCTTTGATGATGTCTTCAACTGAAACACCTGGCGCACGTTCTAACAATTTAAAACCTTTTGGTGTGATTTCTAAAACCGCTAATTCCGTAACGACTTTTTTCACACAACCAACACCGGTTAAAGGAAGCGTACACTTTTTCAAGATTTTCGATTCTCCTGCTTTATTTACGTGCATCATGGCTACGATAATATTTTCTGCCGAAGCTACTAAATCCATGGCGCCACCCATTCCTTTTACCATTTTTCCTGGGATTTTCCAGTTGGCAATGTCTCCGTTTTCAGAAACTTCCATTGCTCCTAAAATAGTTAAATCTACTTTTTGCGCACGAATCATTCCAAAACTAAAAGCCGAATCAAAGAAACTTGCTCCTGGTAAAGTGGTAATTGTTTGTTTTCCTGCGTTGATGATATCCGCATCTTCTTCTCCTTCAAAAGGGAAAGGTCCCATACCTAAAACTCCATTTTCCGATTGAAATTCAACTGAAATATCCGTACGAACATAATTGGCAACTAAAGTTGGGATTCCGATTCCTAAGTTTACATAGTAACCGTCATTCACTTCTTGTGCTATTCTTTTTGCTATATCTTCTTTTGATAACATAATTCTTTCTTTTTACTGAACACTAAAAACTGAACACTGATTACTTTTGACGAACAGTTCTTTGCTCAATTCTTTTTTCAAATTTCTCACCTTGGAAAATACGGTTTACCATAATTCCTGGAATATGAATTTCGTTTGGATTTAAAGTTCCTGCTGGTACTAATTCTTCAACCTCAGCGATAGTGATTTTTGCAGCACCTGCCATACAAGCGTTGAAATTACGAGCTGTTCCTTTGAAAATAAGATTTCCAGCTTCGTCACCTTTCCAAGCTTTTACGATTGAAAAATCAGCTTTGTACGCCAATTCCATTACGTGCATTTTTCCGTTGAATTCACGTGTTTCTTTTCCTTCAGCTACTTCTGTTCCGTAACCTGCTGGGGTAAAGAATGCTGGAATTCCGGCTTGTGCAGCACGACATTTTTCAGCTAAGGTTCCTTGAGGTGTTAATTCCACATCTAATTCACCTGAAAGCATTTGACGTTCGAACTCTGCATTTTCTCCTACATAAGAAGAAATCATTTTTTTGATTTGACGTTTTTGTAATAACAATCCCAATCCGAAATCATCCACACCTGCATTGTTAGAAATACAAGTTAAATTGGTTACATTTTTACGAACTAGTTCTGCAATACTATTTTCAGGAATTCCACAAAGACCAAAACCACCTAACATAATGGTTTGTCCGTCTTGAATTCCTTCCAACGCTTCTTGAACGTTATTAACTTTTCTAGAAATCATATTTAGTTTGTTGTTTATAATCCGAATTCATCCATACTAGGTTCATCTGTTGGAACAGCTGTTGAATCAACTACTTTTTTAGGTGTCCAACAATCTACTTTAATTTTTAAATCATCAGGGCGTTCAAATGGTTCTTTTGACAAATCTAAGTCGCTATCCGCATAACATTTCTTCATAAAAATTCCCCAAATTGGTAATGCAGTTGTAGCACCTTGCCCCATATGAGTAGATTTAAAATGCGCTGCTCTATCTTCATTTCCAACCCAAATTCCAGCTGCCAAATTAGGCACCATTCCAATAAACCACCCATCTGAGTTGTTTTGAGACGTTCCTGTTTTTCCTGCAATTGGATTTCCAAAACTGTAATCGTATTGTATAAATCCACCACCGCCCCATTTTAATCGAGCTCCAGTTCCTGATTGCGTTACTCCTTCCATCAATTTTATAACGGCATAAGCCACATCTTTATTAACCACATCTTTTGTAACTGGCATTGGTTGATCAATTACTACTCCGTTTTTGTCTTCAATTTTAATGATAAAATTAGGTTTTACATAAACCCCTTGATTCGCAAATGTGCTCATAGCACCTACCATTTCTTCAACCGTAATATCTACGGCTCCTAATGCAATGGATGGTTGAACTGGAATTTTTGAGGTAATTCCTAATTCTTTAGCCATGTCAACAACCGCTTGAGGTCCAACTTTATCAATTAATTTTGCCGATACTGTATTTACTGAATTGGCTAATGCTTTTTGTAACGTTATAGTTCCTCTGTAATTTCCATCAGAATTTTTTGGAGACCAATCGGCATCAATTCCCCATTTCCCTTTTGGCATCGTAAAATAACTATCGATAATAGAATCACATGGTGACATTTGTAATTGTTCTATAACGGTAGCATACACAAATGGTTTGAATGTTGAACCAACTTGTCTAGCACCTTGACCCACGTGATCGTATTGGAAATATTTATAGTTAACACCACCAACCCATGCTTTGATATGACCCGTACGTGGCTCCATAGCCATCATTCCGGTTTGCAAGAAGTGTTTGTAATAAATGATAGAATCTTTTGGTGTCATAATCGTATCTCTTTCACCATTATAAGTAAAAATCTTCATTTTTGCCGGTACTGAAAACGATTTAATAATTTCGTCTTCCGTTTTTCCATTCAAATCCATTTTTCTCCATCGCTCTGAATTTTTCATCGCTTGGTTCATAATTTGTTGGGTTTGTTCTGGAGTAATATCAACAAAAGGTGCGTTTTCTTGGTCTTTCTTGCCTTCGAAAAATTCTTTTTGAAGATTTTTAAGATGTTCATAAACTGCCTCCTCAGCATATTGTTGCATTTTGGAGTCAATAGTAGTGTAGATTTTTAAACCATCACGGTACAAATCATATTCGGTTCCGTCGGGTTTTAAATGGTCTTTCACCCATTTTTTCATATAATCTCTTAAATATTCTCTAAAGTAAGTAGCGCTACCTTCTGAGTGGCTTTCTGGTTTGAAATCTAGTTTTACAGGTAGTTTGCTCAACTCAGCCTTTTTAGATTCCGAAATCACGCCGTTTTTCACCATTTGACCTAAGACCGTGTTTCTTCTGTCTAAAACTAATTTGGCTCTTTTTTTACGATTTGGATTATACAACGAAGGGTTTTTTAACATTCCCACAAACAAAGCCGATTCTTCAATAGTTAAATCTTTTGGTTCTTTGTTCATGTAAATTTTAGCTGCTGAACGAATTCCAACCGCACCATTTACAAAGTCTACTTGATTTAAATAAAGCGCTATAATTTCTTGTTTCGTATACTGACGTTCCAAACGAATGGCAATAATCCACTCCTTTACTTTTTGAATTACCCTAAATAAAATGAATCTTGAACCTTCACCATGGAATAAATTTTTAGCCAACTGTTGGGTTAAGGTACTCGCACCACCATCTCTACCTAATCTAACCACAGCACGTAACGTTCCTTTAGCGTCAATTCCTGAATGTTCATAAAAACGTTCGTCTTCAGTTGCTACTAAAGCTTTCACTAAATGCTGTGGAAGTTCATGGTATTTCACAGGTGTTCTGTTTTCTTTGAAAAATTTTCCAATGACGACTCCATCTGAAGAAATAATTTCGGTTGCTACATTTGAATCTGGATTTTCCAAATCATCAAATGAAGGCATCTTTCCAAAAAATCCCCAAGACGCAAAAAGGAATAATAAAATTACTCCTAAAAATCCGTAGGCAAATAATTGCCAAAATTTTCTTTTATACTCTGAAAAATCTTCTGTATTTGCTTTTTTAGTAGCCATACTATTTTATTTTTTCAATTCTTAATCCTAATTCTGTAATTCCTTTAAGTTCTGAGACGCCATCCACTTTCCCAGTTTCTCTCACCGCCTGAACCACCTCAACATTGTATTTTCCAGGTCTCTTGAACTTAAAATTTTCCAAATACCACAATTTGCTTTCTTTCACATCAGAAAAACCTTCACCTAACAAAGTCCCATCTGGATTTGCCATTAAATACTCTAACGTGTCCACTTTAATTGTTGGATTTTTTCCAGGCTCTTTCATGGTTACAATCAAATACATGTTGCTAAACGGATAATCAGTATTGTTTCTCACATTTAAAAACAAGTGATATGGATTCAGTGTATCTTTTTGTTCAAATGTAAAACGCAAAGTGTCTGATTTTTTCCAAGTGCCATCTAACTCTTTGTATTCGCTAAAGAATTGCTTTTCATCGCATGAGAAAAAAAGCATCGTTAACATTAGTAACCCAATGAATTTACTCTTTTTTAGGTACATTTTTAAAATTTGAAGGTTTACGTTTTTTATTTTTATTGTTTTTCTTCTTAGGTTGGTCAAAACGCGTTAAACTATCTTGTCCTACCACATTTTCGAATTTTTTCTCTACTTCTTGAGTGCTTTCTACCACATAATCTTCCAATGCGGCAACGCGCTCTTTCTTCTTATTAATAGCAACAATTTCTTTTACTTTTTCAACTGGTAAAACCAACCATTGCGCTGGCGCATTCGCATAAGCAAACCACATAATTTCTTTGAAAATATCTACTTTTTGGCAATATGCATCTCCTTTTTCGGTGTACAATTTGGTATCCATATCTGGAAAATCTTTTAGAGCATCCAAATACGTATCCAATTCATAATTCAAACAACACTTTAATTTACCGCATTGTCCCGCTAATTTTTGTGGATTTAATGATAATTGTTGGTAACGCGCTGCCGAAGTATTGACACTTCTAAAATCGGTTAACCAAGTAGAACAACACAACTCTCTTCCGCAAGAACCAATTCCTCCCAAACGAGCAGCTTCTTGACGGAAACCTACTTGCTTCATTTCGATTCTAATCTTGAATTCTTGAGCAAATTCTTTGATTAATTGACGGAAATCTACACGATCATTTGCAGTATAATAGAACGTTGCTTTTGATCCATCACCTTGAAATTCGACATCCGAAATTTTCATTTCTAACTTCAAATGAATAGCGATTTCACGAGCACGCATACGAACCGCTTCTTCTTTATTTCGAGCTTCTGTCCAAATATCGATATCGCGTTGTGATGCTTTTCTGTAAATTTTAGCTAGTTCCTTATCGGGATTTTCGCCTTTCTTTTTCATTTGAATTTTTACCAATTCGCCTGTTAAAGTCACAATTCCAATGTCATGTCCTGGTGAAGCTTCAGTTGCCACGATATCTCCGATAGCTAAAGTTAGCTTTTCTGTATTTCTAAAAAATTCTTTTCTTCCGTTTTTAAAGCGAATTTCAGCCGCATCAAATGGTTCTTGACCACCTGGCAACGTCATGTTTGACAACCAATCGAAAACCGAAAGTTTGTTGCAGCTATCGGTGCCGCAAGTCCCGTTATTATTACATCCTTTTGGTGTGCCGTCTTTAGCACCCGTGGAACAGTTTGTACATGCCATAATTTTGAATATATGTTGATTGTCCGTTTGTTGGACTACGTTTCTAAAATGTTTTTGAGCGTAAAGATATTGATTTTTTATGGAAACTTTCAAAAATCAATCTCGAAGTTCACCAAAAAGAAAAAACCTATCTCGTAGTTAAACGAAATAGGTTTTCATATAGTATTGTAAAACAAAAAATTATGTTTCTTTTACGGTAATAATGTGCACCGGACAAGCTTTTGCTGCTAATTCACAATTTTCAACAATCGTATGGTCAGCCGATTTTAAAGTATGAAAACCTTTGGCATCAACCGATTTTATTAATACTGATTTTCCGTCTTTTTTTGACATTTGAAATTGTGCAGGAGCCATTTCAACACAATAATTGCAACCAATGCACTTGTCTCTTTGAAGCGTAACAACAACCATTAGTTTTCTACAATTTTATACATTTTATCCGATAAACGAATGCGGAACGGCACTTTTAAAGTACAACTATCGCCTTTGGTCGCTTTTTCCGAAGTTACATCATTCACAAAGAAATCTTCTAAAATTAATTCTTGTGCTCCCGTTGACGGACCTGTAATTAAAATTTTATCGCCTTTTTTAATGTCGTAAGCTTCAATTTTGAATTCTGCTATGCTTGATTTTGGGAAATAATGCATTCCTTTCCCAACATATACTTTCTTTTGAGTGGCATTAGAACCTGGATTGTCTGACCATTCGCCTAATTTTTGTCCCAAATAATAACCACTCCAAAAACCACGATTATAAACGGTTGCTAAAGCTTCCATCCAAGTATTGATTTTCTCTTTGGTAAAAGTTCCTTCATAATACGAATCGATAGCTTCGCGATAGGTTTTGATAACGGTTGCCACATAATCAGCAGCACGACCACGACCTTCAATTTTTAATACCTTAATGCCTGAATCAATAACTTGATCTAGAAAATCTAACGTACATAAGTCTTTTGGCGACATCATGTATTCGTTATCGATTTCAATTTCAAAACCAGATTCTTGGTCAATAACCGTATATTTTTTACGACAATTTTGTTTGCAAGCACCACGATTGGCAGAAGAGTTATGCGAATGTAAACTCAAATAACATTTTCCTGAAACCGCCATACATAAAGCACCGTGACCAAAGATTTCGATTTCTACTAAATTACCACTTGGTCCTTTAATTTGCTCTTTTTCGATGTCGTCAGTGATTTTTTTCACTTGGCGTAAACTTAACTCGCGAGACAGAACAATCGTATCGGCAAACATCGCGTAGAATTTTACAGTTTCGATGTTCGTCACATTTAATTGAGTGGAAATATGCACTTCCATTCCCATCGTGCGAGCCGTCATAATAACTGCTTGGTCAGATGCGATTACTGCTGTAATTCCTGCTTCTTTAGCTTTAGTCAAAAGCGTTTTTACAATCGATAAATCATGATCGTAAATAATGGTATTTAAAGTTAGATAGGTTCTAACGTTTTTTTCGTTGCAACGACGCGCAATTTCTGGCAAATCATCTAAAACGAAATTCACAGTTGCACGAGCTCGCATGTTTAATTGTTCTACACCAAAATAAATCGAGTCGCAACCATTATCTAAAGCTGCTTGCATGGATTCGAAATTTCCTGCAGGCGCCATTAATTCAATTCTTCCAGAAGTTGTCATTAGCTGATAATTTTAAATAATTTATCGGATAATCTTACTCTAAAAGGCACTTCAAAAGTTACTTTATCGCCAACTTTAGCTGATGAATTTTCAGTTCCGTTTACGAACATTTTTTCTAGAATCAATTCTTGGTTTCCAGTTGTTGGTCCCGAAATTAGAATGCTGTCACCAAGATTTAACTCTTGATTTTCTATAACGAAAAGTCCTACTTGTGCTTTCACATAATAGTGTTCGGCTTTACCAAGCAATACTTTTTTTACTTTTATTTTTTGACGAATGTCTTTGGTTTTTTGGGCTACAGCCAAAGGTTTGTCAGAAAGTTCTCCTGAATGTTTGAATTTCAAATTTTCTGATTTTCCTTTTCGGAAAACCTTATTTCCTACTTGTTTTCCTCTACGAAGTTTTACTTGTTCGGCTAATGGTAAATGCGTGATTTCTAAACATTCGGTAGAACAACAATTTTCCATAGCTGCTTTACATTCGTCACATTGAATGAATAGTAAATGACAACCATCGTTCAAACAATTCGTGTGATTGTCGCAAGGTTTTCCACATTGGTGACATTGCGAAACGATATCATCGGTAATTCTTTCGCCTAATCTGTGGTCGAAAACGAAATTCTTTCCAATGAATTTACTTTCCAAACCTTCTTCTTTGATTTGTTTCGCGTAATTAATAATTCCGCCTTCAAGTTGGAAAACATTTTTAAAACCTTGGTGTTTGAAATACGCCGATGCTTTCTCGCAACGAATTCCTCCGGTGCAATACATCACCAAGTTTTTATCTTCTTTGAAATCTTTTAATTGTTCGTTGATAATAGGTAACGATTCACGAAAAGTTTCCACATCTGGAGTAATTGCACCTTTAAAATGACCGATTTCACTTTCGTAATGATTTCTAAAATCTACTACAATCGTGTTTGGATCTTCTAAAATTTGATTGAATTCTTTCGCTTTTAAATGCACTCCGATATTGGTTACGTCAAACGTTTCATCGTTTAAACCATCGGCTACAATTTTATCACGGACTTTTACGGTTAGCTTTAGAAATGAATGGTCATCATGTTCTACAGCGACATTCAAACGAATGCCTCGCATAAAATCATACGCTTCCAAAGTTTCTCTAAAAGCTTCAAAATTTTCTGCTGGAACACTCATTTGAGCATTGATGCCTTCTTTGGCTACATAGGTACGACCAAGAGCATCGAGTTTGTTCCATTCGATAAATAAATCGTCGCGAAATTTTTTGGGATTTTCAATTTTGGCATACGCATAGAAAGATAATGTAAGACGTTGTTTTCCGGCTTCATCAATTAATTGAGCTCTTTCTTCTGCGCTTAAGGTGTTATACAGTTGCATGCTATAAACGTTTAAGTGAGAATTATGTTATGAATTCTAAATGGAAGAATTCGGGCACAAAGGTAATAAAATTGATTAAAAATCAAATCTTTAATAGCCTATCAAAACATATTAACATTTTTTGTATCGAATAAAAAAAGATGTATTTTTACGAAAAATATTTTATTATGAGCTCAGATAAAGACGCAAAATTAAAAGCCTTACAACTAACATTAGACAAACTTGACAAAACGTACGGAAAAGGAACCGTAATGAAATTAGGTGATAGCGCTGTTGAAGAAGTAGAAGCTATTCCGTCAGGTTCATTAGGTGTTGATTTGGCTCTTGGAGTAAATGGATATCCAAGAGGAAGAATCATAGAAATCTACGGACCAGAATCGTCAGGTAAAACCACGTTAACATTACACGCCATTGCAGAAGCTCAAAAAGCGGGTGGAATTGCAGCATTTATTGATGCCGAGCACGCATTTGACCGTTTTTATGCTGAGAAATTAGGGGTTGATATTGACAATTTAATTATTTCGCAACCAGATAACGGTGAGCAAGCATTAGAAATTGCTGAGAGTTTAATTCGCTCAGGAGCTGTTGATATTGTTGTAGTTGACTCGGTTGCTGCTTTAACTCCAAAAAGCGAAATTGAAGGCGACATGGGTGATTCTAAAATGGGATTACATGCACGTTTGATGTCACAAGCTTTGAGAAAGTTAACAGGAACGATTCACAAAACCAATTGTACGGTATTTTTCATTAACCAGTTACGTGATAAAATTGGAGTTATGTTTGGAAATCCTGAAACCACTACAGGTGGTAACGCATTGAAATTCTATGCTTCAGTTCGTATTGATATTCGTAAATCGACTCAAATTAAAGATGGTGATAACGTAATTGGAAATAGAACTAAAGTTAAAGTGGTTAAAAACAAAGTAGCACCACCATTTAGAACAGCTGAATTTGATGTGATGTACGGAGAAGGAATTTCAAAAGTTGGTGAAATTTTAGATTTAGCCGTTGAATTTGAAATCATCAAGAAAAGCGGTTCTTGGTTTAGTTATGGCGAAACCAAACTTGGTCAAGGTAGAGATGCTGTGAAAGTTTTAATTAAAGACAATCCAGAATTAATGGATGAATTAGAACAAAAAATAAAAGAAACCATTAAAGAAAATAATGGTTAACAAATTATCCCGATTTATTCGGGATTTTTTTTTGTAATTTAACGCAACCTTTTGTTGTTTTTTTAATCTAACTTATATTGAATTAAAATGATTTCTAAAATGAAAAAATTTTTTATTTTACTTCTTACTTTGTTTATTGTTTCATCATGTAGTGTTGAAGAAAGTGAACGTTTTTACTATGTTACATTGCCTGTTGAAAGTGTAGATATGCCAACGGAGTTTGTAATGGGAGAAACGTATCAAATTAGAATTAGTTATCACAAACCTAATAGTTGCCATGGATTTTATGGATTTGTGTACGAGAAAAACTTAAATGTAAGAACAATAGCAGTTCAAACAGTCGTTTTTGAGGATAATAGAAACTGTACTAGTTATAATGAAAATGAAAATTTTGAAGAATTTTTAAATTTTAAGCCCACAAATAATGGTACTTACATTTTTAAATTTTGGCACGGAAAAGATTCAAATGGGGATGATATTTTTTTAGAATATGAAATACCTGTAATTTAAAAATAAAAACATTTGATAATTGAGCAACTCATACATGAATGTATTAAAAACAATATCAAGTCGCAAGAACAACTTTACAATTTATTGGCGCCAAAGTTGTTTACTGTGTGCTTGAAATACTCACGTAATTATGAAGAAGCTCAAGATAACTTACAAGAGAGTTTTTTGATCATATTTGAGAAAATAAGTCAATATAAAAACTCAGGTTCATTTGAAGGTTGGGCAAAAAGAATAGTTATTAACTATGTTTTACAACAGTATAGAAAACAAAATATTTTTGAAATTGTTTCTGAGAAAATTCCAGCAGAAGAAGATATAGAAATTGATGATGATACTGTGAGTTTGGAATTTTTAACAAAAATAATTCAAGAATTACCTGATCGATATCGATTAGTTTTCAATTTATATGTTTTAGACGGTTATTCTCACAAAGAAATTTCTGAAATGTTGGAAATAAACATTGGAACTTCAAAATCTAACCTAGCAAGAGCAAAGGCGATTTTGAAAAATAAAATTGAATCAAAAAATAGTTTTGATGTAAAAAAAAGTAAATGAAAGAAAATAAAAATATAGAACGATTATTTCAAGAGAAATTCAAAGATTTCGAAGCATTACCGCCTGAAGAATCCTGGGATATTATTGCAAATCGTTTAAATGAAAAGAAGAAAAGAATTGTACCCATTTGGTTTCAATTTTCAGGAATTGCCGCTTCACTTTTCATAATCGGGTTTTTAATTTGGAATTTTTTAGGTGAAAATACCCCCATTAAAGTTCCAAATTCTGACAGCACAATTGTAAATACGCAAGACTCTAAAGGAAAGTCAAATAATTCAAACATTACTTTACCTAATAACGAAGCAATTGTTTTTGATTCGCATTCAAATGAAAAAAAATTAAATAAAAAATCCAATAACTCAATCCTTCAAAATAAAGAAAATTCGATTGATGAAAAATTAGTTAATTCGGAGATTAAAAACAATTCCATTGAAAAAAACGGATGGGTTTCAAATGGTAAATTAAATAACAATAGTAACTCAAATCAAAAAGGATTTAAAAAAGAAAAGAACAATTTCAAAAAACAATCTTCTTCTAAAGTAAATTTTGAAAAAGTTTTAGTAACTAATACAGAAAAAAACAAGACAAAAGGAAAACCAAAATCGAAGTTTAACAAAAATAATTCCGTTTTTGAAAACCTATTCGATGATAATAACGTAGTTAATAATAGTAGAGAAGATAAAACGCCTACTAATAAAGAAACGATTGATGCTTTTTTTGAAAATAAAACATCAAACACAACAACAATAAATAATAATGGTTTCATAACAAAACAAACAAACAATTCAAATGTTGTTGTTTCCAATGAAATCATTACTCAAGATAGTACGCTAGTGGCTGAAATTTCTAAAGAAACCAATCCGCTAGAAGAATTGCTCAAAGAAAAAGAGGCTGGGAAAAATAAAGATGAAAAAGAAGAAAAAAGAAGTAAATGGGCGATTAGCACTAACGCGTCGCCTGTTTATTTTAATTCATTAGCGGGAGGCTCATCTATTGACGAACAATTTAATTCTAATCGTAAGGACTATACAACAACTTTAAGTTACGGGATATCAACTTCTTTTTTTATTTCAAATAAATTGAGCGTAAGAGCAGGGATTAACAATATTAATTTAAGTTACAACACTAATGATGTTGTTTATGATTCAAAAATGAGAAGTGTAGAAAATAATGTTCCTAATATTTCCAGAAATGAAAAAGCTACAAATATTGTTTTTACTTCAAAAAACAATATAATTGAAACTCTTTCGAGTGATGTTGAAAACATCGCCATAACTGAAAATACTGGTTCCTTAAAACAAAATATAAGTTATATTGAAGTCCCTTTAGAAATTTCATATAAAATATTAGACAAAAAATTTAAAGTAGAAATAATAGGCGGAATGAGTACTTTATTTCTAAACAATAATAGCATTTCTTTATTAACTGATGGTATGGAAATGAATGTAGGAAAAGCAAACAATTTAAACAATATACATTTTAGTAGTAATGTGGGATTTGGCTTTAAATATAATTTCTGGAAAAGTTTTGATGCTAACTTCCAACCTATGTTTAAATATCAAATCAATTCATTCAGTGAAAACTCAAGTAATTTCAAGCCTTATTTTATCGGCTTGTATACTGGGTTTAGTTTTAGTTTTTAAGCTTTGTTGGTTAAGCTTAAATTTTTAGTTAAGTTGTTTCATTTCTAGTTAAAATGAAACTGAGAAAGTCCAAATGCGTTTGGACTTTTTTATTTTAAATCCTCCAATAAAGGTTGTAA
>RXJZ01000204.1 GCA_003963025.1 Flavobacteriaceae bacterium | reverse complement strand
ATTCTATTTTAAAAGATTTATCTGAACCAACAACGGGTTTTGATGTTTTAACCCCAGTTTTTGTATTATTTCCTATTTTACTTTTTATTTTTTCTAAAGTATATAAATGGGAGAATTGGAAAGAAAAATTGACAGGAAAATTAGTAGTAGACAATAAAGAAATTGAATTCGATGATTCCACATTATAAAAGTATTCATAACCGCTTTAAAATTAATAATTTTCATTTTGATAAAGAAACTCTCTATCAATTAGCCTATACTCTAATTAAAGAAGGGGAAGAGCACGAAAAAGATTTAGGTTCGTTTTTATTGGATTGGCTAGATGATAAAGAAACGATTCAATTGACTACATCTGGAACTACTGGTACACCTAAAGTTATTACAATCAAGAAGCAATCAATGGTACATTCGGCTATTGCAACTGGAAATTATTTCAATTTGCATCCTCAAGATAAAGCCTTATTGTGTTTGCCAGCTCGTTACATTGCCGGAAAAATGATGATTGTTCGTTCCATGATGTTAGGTTTGGAATTAGACATTATGGTTCCAACCTCGCATTTAGATGATTTGTTGCCACATAAAAACTATGATTTTGTTGCTATTGTTCCGCTTCAAGCAGAAAATAGTTTAGAAAAATTACATCAATTTAAAAAGATTATCATTGGAGGAGCTAAAGTTTCGGATGATTTAGCAAGTAAGTTAAAAGAAATAAAATCAGATATTTATGAGACTTACGGAATGACCGAAACCATTACCCATATTGCTGCAAAAAAAATAGGAGAAGCATTTTTTAACATTTTAGAACACGTATCTATTACTACAGACGATAGGAGTTGTTTAGTAATTGATGTTCCTAGTATCTCTGATGAAAAAGTGGTTACTAATGACATCGTTACAATTTTAAATGCCAATCAATTTAAATGGATAGGAAGATACGATAATGTTATTAATAGCGGAGGAATAAAGTTATTTCCTGAACAAATAGAAGCTAAATTGGCTTCAAAAATTTCAAATCGATTTTTTATAATAGGGCAACCGGATGATATTTTAGGTTCAAGAGTGGTATTAGTCATTGAAGGTGAACAATTCGACATAGATGCAACTCTTTTCGATACTTTAGAGAAATTTGAAAAACCCAAAGAAGTTCTTTTTGTTCCAGAATTTGTAGAGACAGAGACAAAAAAAATCAATCGAGTTAAAACATTAAATAGCATAAAATAAAAAAGAAGACTAATTGTCTTCTTTTATTTTTACAAAAAACTGGTTATCATATATTTGAAAACTTCTTTTGTTTAATTTTTTGAGTTTAATTTTTTGTTCCTTTAGAGTTGGATATAATCGTATCTTTTTATTTTCAAATCCTATATCTATGGGCATATTAAAATCGTCATTGACGTTCTCCCAGGAGTAGTACAAATAATCACCATTAACTTTATATACAAAATGGGGAACTTGATTGGTATTTAAATACTGATTAAATACAGGTGTTAAATTTAAACCCGAAGCTTTATTAAAATAATCAATAACAGTAGCTGTAGTAATGATTTTCTTTTTAAAAGTTTCAGAATAATCAAAAATTATTTTCCACCATTTAGTATCATCGGCTATTATGTGTCGTAGTGTATTTAGCATTAGTGAGCCTTTGTAGTACATGTCTCCCGACCCTTCATTGTTAACACCATATTGTCCAATAATTGGTCGATCATTTCTAACGTTTTTTGCTTGCCCGTTAATGTATTTCATGGCATCATCATACCCTTTTATACATTCAATAAATACGGTTTCAGAATAGGTAGTAAAACCTTCATGAATCCACATGTCAGCAATATCCATGCTAGTGATACTATTTCCAAACCATTCATGACCTGTTTCATGGATGGTTATGTAATCGAAAAACATACCAACACCTGTGCCAGATAGGTCAAATCCCATATAGCCTTTTTTGTACTTGTTTCCATAAGCTACAGCACTTTGATGTTCCATACCTAAATAAGGGGTTTCCACTAATTTATAACCATCTTCCCAAAATGGATAACGACCAAATTTCGATTGAAAACATTCCATCATAGGTTTAACTTCTGCAAAATGTTCACGAGCTTTTGTTTCATTTTCTCTTAATACATAATAATCTAAATCCAAATCGGGCATTTTGTCCTGAATGTGAACATAATCAGCAACATTTACGGTTATGGTATAATTGTTAATAGGATTTTTAACTTCCCAATCCCAACGGGTATAACCATTTTTTAAATCTTCAGAACCTAAAAAGCGTCCGTTGGAAACATTCATTAAACCATTTGGAACGGCTACTTTAATCGAAGCGCCATTATCAGGTTCGTCGGTTTGTGAATCTTTCACTGGATACCATAAACTCGCACCAGTTCCTTGAATTGCAACCGCAATAAAATCTTTTCCATTACTGTCTTTTTTGAAAACAAATCCACCATCCCAAGGTGCGTTTTTGGCAATTTTTGGATTCCCTGAATAATAAAATTTAAGTTTATGATTCGATTTTAAAGCTAATCTTTCAGGAAAATCAATAAAAACAGCATCATTGTCACGAACATATTTCAGTTTTTTAGTATTCCAAACAATCGAATCCACTTTCATATTATCAAATAAATCTATCTGAATTTTTTGAGTTGCAGAAACTACATCAAAAGTGATATCATTAAATCCTTTGATACTTTTTTCTTCTGGATTTATTATAATATTCAAATCATAACGCTTTACATCATAAGATGTTCTTTCTATGCGTAGACCTCCTTGAAGTGAATCACGACGTGTAAATTGGGCATTGATTTGTTGTATTCCTAAAAAAGTTAGGACAATTAAAAAACAGTTTTTCATGAGTGTTATTTTCAATATCTAAATATAAGAGTTTGAATTTAGAAAAATGTTACAAAAAGTGAATAAATATTAAAATTCAGCAGCTTTTGTTATGATAAGTGGCTCTTTTGTATTGGGATGCTCAAAAGTTAAACTTTCTGCATGTAAATGCAAACGATTGGCTTTTGAGCCATATAAATCATCGCCAACAATAGGGGTTTTTAAACCTAGTTCATGCGAAGCATGCACTCGTAATTGATGCGTTCTACCCGTAATAGGATAGAAGTAAACTAAAGTTTGGTTATTTCTTACTTCAATCTTTTCCCATTTGGTTTGGGCTGTTTTTCCATGTTCGTAGCAAACCAATTGTCTTGGTCTATCATCTAAATCAACTCGAAGCGGTAAATCAATAAAACCTTCATTGTCTTCTAAAATGCCATCTAACAAAGCAACATATCTCTTTTTAATAGTTCTTTTAATAAATTGACTTTGCAATTTTACATAGGTTTCTTCATCTTTAGCAATCAACATTAAACCAGAAGTCGACATATCTAAACGATGTACAATTAGCGGTCCAGTAGCATTGGGATACAATTCTTTTACTCTTTGATAAACCGAATCGGAAATGATTTTTCCTGGTACTGATAGAAATTCGGCAGGTTTATTAATTACTGCTAATACGTCATCTTCATAAACAATCTCAATGTTTTTTCCTTCTGCAGGATTTTCTTGAAACGGATTAGATTCCATATCCAAACCTATTAACATGTGCGATAATAAAATAGGTTCACACTTACTTTTACAAGCGGGATAAAATTGTTTGTGCTTACGAATTTCCGATTTTGGCGATTGTCCCCACCAAAATTCCGCCATAGCGATAGGTTTTAAATGATGTTCGAAAGCATAATGCAATAACTTTGGTGCTGCGCATTCACCAGCCCCAGCTGGAGGATTGTTATTGAAGATTTCGCCAATACTTTTGCGTTCGCCAAATTGGTTTAAAAATGAATATTCAGCGAATAGTTTTTGTTGTAATGCTCCCGATTTTACTCGGCGATCTTCTTTCAATTGGTTGATTTCATCTAAAAGTAAATTGACTTCTTTTTGAGCCTTTTCGATTTGAAAATTCCAATATTTCGTCATTTTTTTGAGTAAAATGCTCTCTTTTTTACTTTCTTCAGAAAGTTCTAATTCCAATTGTTCAATTTCGGAAGTTGATAAATTAGCGAAAGAATTACGCTTTTCATCGCGTTCCAATTTTAATCTTTTGATTTTTTCTTTTTGATTTTGGATATCGCTTAAAGCCTCGCTTTTTGTATTTTCTAATTGAATTTTCTTATTTTTAAGTTCGTTTGAATTTTCTAAAATTTCAATTTGACGATTGATGGCGTTCAATACTTCTTCTTCTTTTCTAAAAAAACCATCTTCTTGCAACATATCAAAAATAGTTGGCACAAAATAGGGAAGGTGATTCACACCCGCCAATTTTCCTGAAAACGCCCATAAATAGCCTAATTCTCCATCTTGATTTTGACAAACCAAAACCCCAAACATTTTCCCGATGACCAAACCTTCTTGGTTTTCTTTCAATCCAAAATTGTGTTCAAAATCGGTTTGTGTTTCTAAATACGATTGTAATTCATTAGCAGCAATAATGCTCAATTCATGTGGCTCGTAATAAAATGGAAACGTGAATTTCTCAGGTAAAGGAATACCGGAAAGGTTCGTTTTGAAAGGTTGAAAAATAGATTTTGACATGATGCAAAGATAAAGTAATTGAAATAATATTTATCTTTGTGTAAATCAGTTTACTCATGAATATTGAAACACATAGAAAAAGTATTATTCATCGAATTTTGGATATCCAAAACGAAGAAGTTTTGAATAAAATTGACCAAATTTTGAATGATGAAGGATATGTTTATGATGTTAATGGAAAATTACTATCTATTGCAGATTACAAACAAGAAATTGAATCCATTCTAAAGGTTTCAGACGAAAATGAAGTCTATAATTCTGAAGAAATTAGAAATAAGATATTCAAAAAATGAAAGCTGTAGTTTGGTCAAAAGCATCGTTAGATTCTCTTGAATCAATTTATTCTTTTATTTACCCAAAAAGTCCTCAAAATGCAGAAATGGTTATTGAGACTTTATTAATTTTGGGTGATGATTTAGCAAAATTTCCACATAGAAACCCAAAAGAACCTTTATTTAATGATGAAACTATAAGATATTTTCCAAAATGGAATTTTAAAATCGTATATCGGATAGAAGAAAATAGAATTTTGATTATCAATATTTATTCTACTAAGCTGAATTGGTAATGTTATAATTAATTAAGCTTACACTTTAATTTTTAATAATTATTTTTTCAACTATATATTTTTCAATAAACTCTTTGTCTGTTTTATTTCTTAAAATTAAAAGTTCATTATTTTTATGAGTTTTGTAATTCATTAAAAATTTAATATTTCCACTTCTATTTAATTCTGTGTATTCAAATTTACTTGAATCAAATTTATTGGTGATTAAATTAATATTTTGAGTATTGTTAATTATTTTTTTTACTTTAATCATTTCACCACTTTCTATATTAATCTGAATTTCAGTATAAATTATCCAAGAAGCAAAACGAAATAGAATATAAAAAAAGAGAGTTAATATGAAAATATAAACACCTACAATTGGACCAAATACATATAATAAGCCCAAAAAAGTAGGCAAATTCCATATTAACATCTCTTTCCATATAAATGGAATTCTATCACTTATAATATAAATATTTCCCTTTTTACAAATTCTGAAATAATCTTCTTTGATTTCCATATTGAATCATTATCTAAACCTGAATCACTCCTAAATTAAATGGTTTCTCAATAGGAGCGTGGTTGGCAGCTTCAATTCCCATAGAAATCCAAGTTCTAGTGTCTAATGGGTCAACAATAGCATCTGTCCATAAACGAGCGGCTGCATAATAAGGAGATACTTGTTTGTCATAACGAGCTTTTATCTTGTCAAATAATTCCGCTTCTTTTTCGGGAGTAATTTCTTCCCCTTTTGCTTTTAAAGAAGCAGCTTCAATTTGCAACAATACTTTTGCTGCTTGAGCACCACCCATTACTGCTAATTCAGCACTTGGCCAAGCGAAGATTAATCTTGGGTCATAGGCTTTTCCGCACATGGCATAATTTCCTGCTCCATACGAATTTCCAATTACAACAGTGAATTTCGGTACAACCGAATTAGAAACCGCATTCACCATTTTAGCACCATCTTTGATAATGCCACCATGTTCTGATTTAGAACCTACCATGAAACCCGTTACGTCTTGTAAAAACACTAATGGAATTTTCTTTTGGTTGCAATTCGCAATAAAACGTGTGGCTTTATCTGCAGAATCAGAATAGATTACGCCTCCAAATTGCATTTCGCTTGGTTTCGTTTTGGCACCAGCTGTTTTTACAATTTTTCTTTGGTTGGCTACAATTCCTACTGCCCAACCGTCAATGCGTGCATAACCTGTTATGATGGTTTGACCATAGCCCGCTTTGTATTCGTCAAATTCTGAATTGTCTACCAAACGTTTGATGATTTCCATCATATCGTATTGATCAGCACGAGATTTTGGTAAAATTCCGTAAATATCTTTTGGTTCTAATGCTGGTTTTTCTGCTTTTACTCTGTTGAAACCTGCTTTTTCATAATCACCAATTTTTCCCACTACCGATTTAATTCGGTCTAGTGCATCTTTATCGTCTTTTGCTTTATAATCAGTAACTCCTGAAATTTCACAATGCGTGGTAGCACCACCAAGTGTTTCGTTATCAATACTTTCTCCGATAGCGGCTTTCACTAAATAACTTCCAGCTAAGAAAATACTTCCAGTTTTATCTACAATTAAAGCTTCATCACTCATAATAGGTAAATAAGCACCACCTGCTACACAACTTCCCATTACAGCAGCAATTTGGGTAATTCCCATACTACTCATGATTGCGTTATTTCTAAAAATTCTTCCGAAATGTTCTTTATCTGGGAAAATTTCATCTTGCATTGGTAAATAAACCCCAGCAGAATCTACTAAATAAATAATTGGCAATCTATTTTCAATAGCAATTTCTTGAGCTCTTAAGTTCTTTTTTCCAGTAATTGGAAACCAAGCACCTGCTTTTACAGTAGCATCATTAGCTACCACGATACATTGTTTGCCTGATACATATCCC
>RXJZ01000282.1:5345-9566 GCA_003963025.1 Flavobacteriaceae bacterium | reverse complement strand
AAATAGCACAATTGCTATTATTGGGGTTGTAGCTGGAATTTGCGCTATCTTATTATTAGTATTGTTGCGTTTTTCAAAAATGATTGAAGAAAAAACTAGACAATAATGCTTGACGTTTTAATCATTGGCGCTGGAGTTTCAGGCGTTTCGTGTGCTTTGATTTTGGGTTCGGCCCAAAACAAACCATTTGCAATGGATAAAAAAATTGCAATTGTAGCGCACCAAAAAGCATCTTCTTTACAAAATGCCATTTTTAATAACGCTTACGGAATTCCCGCAGGGAAATTAGGTAGTGAATTGTTGGAAGAAAGTTTGGAACAATTAACCCAATCTTATCCACACGTTCAACAAATTCATGGTGAAAAAGTGCTTTCCATTTCAGGTGAAGCAGGAAATTTCACAGTTTCTACCAACAAATCTTCGCTTCAAGCTAAAATTGTAGTTGTTGCGATTGGCGCTGGAAATCCTTTTACTATTGATGGTTTGGAAGCGTTTGTAATGCCACATCAAAAAGCCGCTCCTGAGAAAAACAGAATCCAATTAAAAAACACCGACCATTTGGTTACCGAAGGTATTTACGCAGTTGGAGTTTTAGCCGGTCACAGAAGTCAATTAAGTATCGCCGCTGGAAGTGGTGCTTCAGTAGCAACCGATATTTTAACGTTGTGGAATAACGGAAATCCGGTGCAGGTGCATGATGCTATTGGGAAATAATTAATTTACTTTAGTAAAAAAATCATTTTTCACGTACCTTGTTTTTTTAATTAAATCCGTGTAAATTTTACCTCCTTTGAAAATCATTACTTCATTTTCAAAATATTGATATTGTGCTTCTTTTTGAAACATCATCAAAGTAACATTTCCTTTTAAATCTTCTTTTTTGATTTCAAACTCATGAAACCCTAAGAATATAAACCTCACTTTTTGAAAATCTTCATTCTTTGAAACTTGTAATTTTCCATCAAAATCAGCGTCTAACTCTTTTATTTCGCCAGATTCTTTCACGAACAAACAAATAACCTTTGGAAGAATATCTTTATTTTCATCTAAAAATTTAAGCTCATAAAAACCTAAATTATTCTCTGAATTTTCTAAAATTTTAAATTTAACAACATCCGATTTCTTTCTGTCACTATTCAGAATAATCTTTTTACCCGAAACTGACCAAGTTCCTTTAGTTGATCCTCCAATCAATCCTCCTACCCAGTTATAAATAAACGTTTTGTCTTCATTAAAATCAATAGTTGAACCTATTCCATAAATTCCTTTATAAGAATATTTTCCAACAATATCAGAATCGCTAACTTTCTTAGAAGAAGAGCAACCTAAGATTAGAAATATAAAGAGAAGGTAATAAATTTTCATATTTTACTTACTCAACACCTTGTTCACCATATTGTCTTTCTTTAAAATCAATTGGTAATACGCCTTTTCGTTAAACAATTGACGTACAAATTCAGCTTGAAGATAGAATAACACTTTTTCTTTTTGATTATCTAAATTGAAAAGCAATCCGCCTTTTGCCATGTACATCTTGAAGTTATTGAAATAATTTCCTGAACGTAATTCTTTTTCCAAGGCTTCCATCGAAATTTTTTCAAACTTTTTACGGTTTTGATCCAATTGTTCAAACACAAAATAATTCACTAATCCCGATTGCATCAACATGGTTAAACCTTCTGCTCCATGCGAATCTTCTAATGGAACAAAAATGTCAGGCATAATTCCGCCGCCGCCATACACGAGGCGACCTTTTTTAGTTTTGAATTTTAGACTATCGGCGATTTTGGCTTTGTCTTTTTCGTACAATTCGCCACTTTCGAAGCGCTTGTCGAATTCGTTGAAATAGTTTTCACCTTTGTCTTCATAAGGCTTTTGAATCGAACGACCAGATGGTGTATAATATCTAGCAATGGTTAATCGTACTGCCGAACCGTCGCCTAATGGCATTTCGCGTTGTACTAATCCTTTTCCGAAAGAACGTCTTCCAAAAACCAAACCTCTGTCGTTATCTTGAATAGCTCCTGCTAAAATTTCGCTTGCTGAAGCACTGTTTTCATTGATTAAAACACTGACTTTGCCCGTCTCAAAAATACCTTTTTCCGTGGCTAACGTGCTTTCGATTTTATCTTTCTTGTTTTTTGTCTTAACGATTAATTCTTTGTTTTTCAAGAATTCATCTGCAATTGCAACGGCTGATTCCAAATAACCTCCGCCATTATCTCTTAGATCGATAATAATATGATTCGCACCTTCTTTTTTCAATTGGGTTAAACCCGATAAAAATTCGTCATAGGTTTTTTCGGCAAAGCGATTGATTTTGATATAACCGGTAGTTTTATCCACCATTTGAACAGCATCAATACTCTTAATTGGAATAACATCACGGGTAACATTTACAGCGAATTTCTTGTTTTCTGATTTTCTGTAAACCGTTAGTTTTACATTAGAACCTTGTTCTCCTTTTAAAATGGAAAATAACGAATCGGTTTCTAATTTTTTGTTGTACAACTGCAATTTATCAGCGAAAAGAATTCGGTCGCCCGATTTCAAACCCGCTTTTTCTGAAGGTCCGTTTGCAATTGGTTTTATAACAGCTAAAGAATCGTTATACATGTAGAAATTGATTCCAATTCCAACAAAATTGCCACGCATTTCTTGTTCGACTGCTTCTAATTGACTTTTTGGAATATAAACCGAGTGTGGATCCAATTTTTCGAGAATTCCGTTAACGGTTAAATCGACAATGGAATCGGTGTTTAGACTGTCTACATATTCTTTTTCAATGAAATCGATAAGTTTGTTCAGTTTATTTTTATTGGCATTTCGGTTTAAGAAAGCTGTTTCTGTAGAAGGATTGAGTTTACTTCCCAATAACAAACCCACCGCAACAGCCACTGCGATTACTATTGGAAAATATACTTTGTTTATTTTCATTTAGCTCAAATCTTCAATTAACTCGACCTCAACACCAGCTTTTCTTAGAAAATCAACACCCGAAGTATCTTTATATTCTTGATGATACACCACCCTTTTAATTCCTGATTGGTGAATTAATTTACTACAATCTTTACAAGGCGAAAGTGTGATATATAAAGTTGCATCTTCGCACGATTGTGTAGAACGCGCGACTTTTAAAATTGCATTCGCTTCGGCGTGCAGCACATACCATTTGGTTACATTATCTTCGTCTTCACAACAATTTTCAAAACCAGATGGTGTTCCATTGTACCCATCGGAAATAATCATTTTATCTTTTACAATAATTGCGCCTACTTTTTTTCGTTGGCAATAAGACAAATTACCCCATTCTTTGGCAATTCGTAAATAAGCCTTGTCGTATTTTGCTCTTTTTTCTTTCTTCATTATCGGTTCCAAATTTCGCTTTCAATAATCATTGGCAAAACTACGCCAATTATAAATGCCGACATAACTAAAGCCCAATCTCTTTTTGAAAAACGGAAAAAAGTTTGCACGATATAGGAAATAATCAAAAATACCACCACAACAATTATTTGTGCTGCTTCGATTCCTAATGCAAATTCTAAAAGTGGCAATAATTTATCGGAGGTATTTCCTGGTAAAATTACTTTAAAGTAATTCGAGAAACCAAGTCCGTGAATGATTCCGAAGAATAAAGTTACGATTGCAACGAAGGTGATACTTTCATTTTTAGAGGATTTTCCAGCGGTAAAAAGATGGAAAACGGCTGTTATTAAAATGGTAATTGGAATTAAAAACTCAACCAAACTGGCTTGAATATTAACAACCCCAAAAACCGATAATAGCAAAGCTAAGGTGTGTCCGATGGTAAAAAGCGACACCAAAACAAAAACATTTTTCCAATCTTTAAAAGCATATGGAATTACCAAAGCCATCAAAAACAACACATGGTCATAAGCGTTAATATCTAACACATGTTTCAGACCAATATTAAAGTACATCCAAAATTCTGACATAATAATTAAGTTTTTATTGGGGATTTTCAAACTTACGATTTATTTTTTTATGTAACCAAATTCTACATCACAAAAGCATGTGAAATTGTTGTAAAAAAATGGATTTTTTGTTTAATTTTGCTCTAATATAAAAAAACATACATCATGTCAATTTCAGATTTATTCGATAGCGGTTTTAGAAACAGAAACAAAGGTCATTTTTCGGCAATTGTAAGAGTGGCTTTATCTGACGGAATTATTGGTCCAGAAGAAAAATATTTTT
>RXJZ01000282.1:4905-5295 GCA_003963025.1 Flavobacteriaceae bacterium | reverse complement strand
ATGTTACGGGTGACAAAGAACAAGATTTATTAAAAAAATATGCTTTAGCTTTAGGATTTACTCCAGGAAATGTAGGTTATATCGTAGATAAAGCTTTAAAATTAGTAGATATGAATGTGGATTTAGACACGTTCACTTACGAAATGCAACACATGAACAGATAATTCAAACTGTTTTAAAATACAAAAGCACAAATTCGAATGAGTTTGTGCTTTTTTTGTTTATTCTAACAAACACGCTGTTTTTCATGTGATTACAAAAAGTTTAAATTGTTATTTTTTTAAAAGTTTAAGAAAATAATTACATTTTTATTTTTATAAAAGTTTTTTGTTCATCTTCCTGAAAGTAATACTACGTTGAAGTGGATAAAAGAATAATTTGAAAATTTTT